>DATLVQ010000260.1:0-8822 GCA_035577325.1 Bryobacteraceae bacterium
AACTTCATCGTAAACCCCGCCGGCCGGCACGCCAAATTCGTAACCGCCGCGCACCACCGGCGTGAAGTTGCAGCAAAACAACACAAAGTCGTTCGGATCGGCCGCCTTCCGCAGAAAAGCGATCACAGAGTGTTCCACGTCGCGAAAATCCACCCACTCGAATCCGGAGTAATGAAAATCCACTTCATAAAGCGCCCGGTTCTCCGCATAGAAACGGTTCAGGGCCCTCACGAAAACCTGCAGCTTGCGGTGATAGTCGAACTGGATCAGGTCCCAGGGGACGCCCGCCGCATGACTCCATTCTTCGTATTGCCCGATCTCCGAGCCCATGAACAACAGCTTCTTGCCCGGATGAGCGTACATGTATGCCAGAAAGGAGCGCGCGTTGGCGAAGCGCTGCCATTCGTCGCCCGGCATTTTGCTCAGCAGCGACCGCTTGCCATGCACCACCTCGTCATGCGAAATGGGCAGCACGAAATTTTCGGTGAAGGCATAGAGCATGCTGAACGTGATGCTGTTGTGGTGGTGCTTGCGATGCACAGGCTCCTTGCTGAAATACTCCAGCATGTCGTGCATCCGGCCCATGTTCCACTTCATAGTGAAGCCCAG
Organism: Bryobacteraceae bacterium; assembly: GCA_035577325.1. GTDB lineage: Bacteria > Acidobacteriota > Terriglobia > Bryobacterales > Bryobacteraceae > QHXW01. The sequence goes on from DATLVQ010000260.1 coordinate 610, forward strand.
CCCGTTCAAGTAAACGGGCCGAGAGACGCCGGAAAACGCGGTGGATTCTTCGGCGATGGTCACCGCTCCGGGAACCTGGTGCGCCAGTTCATTGAAGCGGCGCAGGAAATCGATGGCCTCCAGATTTTCATTGCCGCCATACTGATTGGGAATCCATTCACCGGGCGCGCGCGAGTAATCCAGATACAGCATGGAGGCTACGGCATCCACGCGCAGACCATCGATGTGGTATTGCTTCAGCCAGAACAGAGCGTTCGAAATCAGAAATTCGCGGACTTCGTTGCGCCCGTAGTTGAAAATAAGCGTGCCCCAGTCGCGGTGCTCGCCCTTGCGCGGGTCGGCGTGTTCGTAAAGCGCCGTGCCGTCGAAATACACCAGACCGTGCGCATCTTTGGGAAAATGCGCGGGGACCCAATCGACGATAATGGCGATGCCCTCCTGATGGCAGCGATCCACCAAGTACATGAAGTCGTCAGGCGTCCCGAAGCGGGAAGTCGGCGCGTAGTAACCGATCAACTGGTAGCCCCAGGAACCGGAGAAAGGATGCTCCATGATGGGAAGAAATTGCAGGTGCGTGTAGCCCATGCGTCGCGCGTAACCCACAAGCGTTTCGGCCATTTCGCGGTAAGTAAGCGGCTCCCCATGCGGACCGCGGAACCAGCTCTCGGCGTGCACTTCGTAAATGGAGATGGGCTCGCGCAACCAGTCTTTGCGCGCGCGCGCTTCCATCCAGGCCTGATCGCCCCATTTGTGCTTATCAAGATTGGCGACGATGGACGCCGATTTCGGTGGCGTCTCGCAGTGGAACGCGTAAGGATCGGCTTTGAGCTGGCGATAAGCGCGAACCCGCGAGCGCACATTGTATTTATAGGTGCACCCCTCGCCGGCGCCGGGCAGGAAGAATTCCCATATGCCGCCATCGCGCAGGCGCATGGGATGCCGGCGCGTGTCCCAGTCGTTGAAATCACCCACCAAAGTCACGGCTTCGGCGTTAGGCGCCCACACCGCAAAACGGGTACCGCGCACACCTTCCACTTCCGTCAGGTGAGCGCCCAGCATGGCGTAGCTTTCAAAGTTGGTGCCTTCGGCGTGCAAGTGAAGCTGGAAACTCGATAGCAGCGGCGGAAACCGGTAGGGATCGTCGAATTCGACAGTTCCACCGCCGCGCAGGAACGCCCGAACCCGATAAGTTTGCTGCTCGCCATCCAACTGGGCGACGAACAATCCTTCTTTGTGACGCTTGAGCATCGGTTGCGCGGCCCCACCGATAACGATCTCGGCCGAATCGGCTTGCGGCAAAAATGCCCGCACTTCCCAGCGCGTCTGGGCATCCCGCTTTTGCACGATGTGCGGACCAAGAACACGAAATGCGTCTCCGTGATAGCCGCCTACGATGGCCTCGATGTCTGCAACAGTCATGCGAGCCTTATATTATTGCAGGATGCCTGGCTGCCACGAACTTGCCAAGGCGGAACTGCACTTACATCTGGAGGGTTCGGTGACGCCGGCGACGATGCAGGAACTGGCGCCGGAGACCTCCGCGGACGAGATCAGCAAGCGATTCCGCTTCAGCAATTTCGCCGGTTTTCTCGAGTGTTTCAAGTGGGTGGTGGAGCGTCTGCGCGGTCCGGAAGATTATGCGCTGGTAACGCGGCGGCTCTTGGAGACGCTTCATAAGCAGAATGTCCTGTATGCAGAGATTACGCTATCCGCCGGCGTCGTGCTCTGGAAAAAGCAGGAGTTTGGACCGATTTTCGAGGCTGTGCGGCGGGAAGCCGCGCGGTCGCCGGTCGACGTGCGGTGGAATCTCGATGCGATCCGCCACTTTGGCGCTGAGCACGCGATGCAGGTGGCAGAGCTGGCGGTGGGATATGTAGACGATGGCGTGGTCTCATTCGGGATCGGCGGGGATGAGGAACGCGGTCCGGCCGGTTTGTTCACCGAAGTCTATCGTTTCGCGCGCGCCAAGGGGCTGCACTTGACGGCGCACGCGGGCGAGACCGTGGGGCCGGAATCGGTGTGGGGCGCTCTGCGCCTGGGCGCCGAGCGCATCGGGCATGGCATCCGCGCGGTGGACGATCTGGCGCTTATGCGGCATCTGCGCGATGAAGAGATTCCGCTCGAACTCTGCATTTCAAGCAACGTCGCTACGGGCGCGGTGCCGTCGCTCGCGGCCCATCCGGTAAAGCGGCTTTACGACGCCGGCGTGCCGATAATCTTGAATACCGATGATCCCGGATTATTCGGCACCACGCTCGAAAAGGAGTACGCCCTGGCGGCGCGCGAGTTTGGATTCTCGGAAAATGAGCTGGCGCAGATTGCGCAGAACGGATTCCGCTATGCGTTTGGGCGGGCGGCGCCGGAACACGCCGAAGTCAAGAAGGACGGGTGAGCGCCACTAATCCCGGATCGCGGCCGCTGCGATCTGGGCGATGTCCAGCAGCTTGGGCGGGTCTTTCGACACCCCGGCCAGCGCGTCGCGAAACATCGACTGACAGAACGGGCAGGCGACGCCGACGGTCGACGCGCCGGTGGCCGCCAGTTCCTCGGCGCGCTCCATATTGACGCGTTTGCCCTTTTCTTCGCCCAAAAACATCTGGCCGCCGCCGGCGCCACAGCAGAACGATCGTTCGCGGGCGCGCGGCGGATCGGATTGATCCGCAAATCGCTCAATCACCGCGCGCGGCTCGTCGTATACGTTGCGATAGCGCCCCAGATAACAGGGATCGTGATACACCACCGACTCACGAGCTCCATCGGATGCGGGCAGCCGCTCCTGGTTCCGTGCCAGCAGCTCGCTGTGATGCTCGATCTGGAACGACGCGCCGAACTCTTTCCAATCCTCGCCGATAGTTCGGACGCAATGCGGACAAATCGAAACCAGTTTTTTCACGCCGCTCTCGTTGAGGTGTTCGATATTCGGACCGGCTAACTGCGAGAAGAGATAATCGTTGCCCAAGCGGCGGATGGGATCGCCATTACACTTCTCCTTGCGGAGGACGCCGAACGTGATACCCAGGTGCCGCAGCACGCGCGTGAATGCCAGGACGATGTCGCGGCCGTGTTGATCGTAAGCGCCCATGCAACCGAGCCAGAGGCAGTATTCCTGGGTTCCATCGAAGACTGGGAGTTCATGCTTCTCGATGAAGTTTTGCCGCTCACTCGACGGGAAACCGAGCGAGTTGCCGTTGCGCTCGAGCGTGAGAAAGAGCTTGGTACCGAATTCGTCCTCCCACTTGCCGGTGTTGACGGCGCCGCGGCGCAATCCGATGATCACGGGCAGGTGTTGGATGCCCACCGGGCACGAGTATTCGCAGCCACCGCAGGTGGTGCACTGGAAGGCCGCCTCGCTTGAAATGTGAGCGCCCAGCAGCGGCTGCTCGGACTGCGGTCCGTGCTCATTCAGATATCCGCGCACGCCCAGAACAATTTCTTTTGGGTTGAGCACTTTCCCGGTGTTGTAAGCCGGACAGAGCTCCGTGCAGCGGCCGCACTCGACGCACGAATACGCCTGAAGCGCAATCAACTTCGTCACATCCTTGCCCGAATCGAGGCCAAAATCCTCGTCGCCTGAGAGCGGTGGAATCTGGCTGAAGCCGCTGCGGCGGGCGAAGATCGTGACCGGGCTCAGCACGAGGTGCAGGTGCTTAGTGTGCGGAATCAACGGCAGGAAAAGCAGCAGCGTGAGCGTATGGGCCCACCAGTTGATCTTCCCGGCGGTTGTATCTTCGCCGAAGCGGAAGCCGGCCAGATAGGTAGTCATGAGTAGGAAAATCAGAAGCGCGATGACGCCGGATTCCGGTGAGACCTTGCCCAGCCAGACAGGCCTGACGAGGAAGCGTCTGATCGCAAGAGCAGTAATTGACACGGCCACGGCGACCGCGAAGACGGCGACGAATCCAAAATAAACTTGGGCAAAGAGCATGTCGCGCGGAATGAGCGTGACACCGAATCCCGCGACAATGTGGTTCACGGTCACCAGAGCAAACGCGCAGAATCCCCAAAAGACGAATGCGTGCGCCAGACCCGCGGCAGGCCGATCAAAAATGACTTTGCCCTGCAGCAACACTTCCCAAATGAAACGGCCGACTCGGGGCGAGATCGGCCGGAGGCTCCAAGCAGCGTCCGGTTTCGCCGCCCGTATCACACGGACCACTTTGCCGAAGCGGTGCCAGAACAGAGCTGCCGACGCGCCGATGAGCGCGGCAAGGATCAACATTTCGGCGAGCGATGGCCGCATCGTTGTTTAGTTAAACTAGCTTTGATTAGACTAGCATCCGGGGGTGGGCTTGCAAGCGGTTTCGCTATAATGAGCTTCACAGGAGACAAGGTTCTTTGAGAGTGATCGTGTCGGGAGCGGCGGGTTTTATCGGATCGCACATGTGTGACCGGCTGCTGGGAGAAGGTCACACCGTCATCGGCCTGGACAATTTCCTGACCGGCTCGGAGCGCAACATTGAGCACCTGGCAGGCCAGCCACGATTTCGGCTCGTCCGGCACGATGTCACGCAGCCGCTGGCGCTCGATGGTCCCATAGACGCCGTTCTCCACATGGCTTCGCCCGCCAGCCCTAAAGATTACCTGCAACACCCGATTGAAACGTTGGACGTGGGTTCGGCCGGCACGCGGCTGATGCTAGAGCTGGCGCGCATACACAACGCCAGTTTTCTGCTGACGTCCACGTCGGAAACCTATGGCGATCCGCTCGTACATCCGCAGGTGGAGACGTACTGGGGCAACGTGAACCCCGTTGGGCCGCGCTCGTGCTACGACGAAAGTAAGCGTTTTGCCGAAGCGATTACCATGGCGTTCCATCGCACGTACAACCTGCGTACCAACATTGCGCGCATTTTCAACACGTACGGTCCGCGCATGAAGCTGAATGACGGCCGCGTGGTTCCTGCATTTCTCGACCAGGCGCTGCGGGGGGAGCCGGTGACGGTTTTCGGCGATGGCTCGCAGACGCGCAGCTTCTGTTACGTCAGCGATCTGGTGGATGGCCTCTACCGGCTGATGCAATCCGCCGAGCGCTATCCCGTGAATCTCGGCAACCCGCGGGAAATGACCATTCTGGAATTCGCCGAGCACATCCGCCGGCTGACCGGGTCTAAATCGAGCATCATGCATGTGCCGTTGCCGCAGGACGATCCCAAACAGCGCAAGCCGGACATCGGAAAGGCGCGTCACATCCTGGGTTGGGAGCCGTGCGTAACCCTTGAAGACGGCTTGCGCCAGACCATCGAGTACTTTCGCGCGCTGCAGGTTCCGGTGGCGTAAGCCGGTCCGCCCCTCTATCCTTTTGGATATAGCCAAAGCGAATCGGATAGCGCCCTTAGGAATTTTCCCGGACCCCTTGCGCAAAATTGAATGCCCTTCTGGAATCCGTAAATGGATTTCATTACACGAGTTACGGCCAGTGTAACAGCATCCTACGCGCCACTATTACGTTTTGGCATCTCCATTGCAACCTCGACACCGAGGATAAAGACACTGCAATTGACCCGGGAATAGACGCCGGGCGGTCTCTGAAACGCGGCGCATCGAACGTTGCGCACTTCTTCCACCGTGCGGATCGGAAGAAGAAGGTCTCCGCGGACCTTGCCCATTTCGAAGCGCGCCGCGGCCGGAACTCCCAGGCCGATGAAAGTGAAAACAGCTATGTTCGCCGCCCACGCATACGAAAACTCTTCTCAATACCCGGAGCGGAACCCAATGGCTCCGTTGACCAACCGCGAGTGTGATGTTGTCAAACTGGTCGCGGACGGAAAAACCTATAAGGAGATTGCCCAGATCCTCGGCCTGTCTTTCAAGACGGTCGACTCCTACTCGCAGCGGATCAAACTCAAGACCCAGTGCCATTCAGTGGCGCTGCTCGTGCGTTTCGCCATCAAGGCAGGATTGGTGGAATTGTAGCGCGGGCGCGCCCTTCGGAAGGCTACGGCCGGCGGGGATAAGCGCGGCGTCGTTTCAGAATTGCGTGAGGCTCAAGACATTGCCGTCTGGGTCTTTGAACCACGCCACTCTCGCCCTGCAAGGCGCCGTCCAGATACCGCGCAAATCCTGCTCCTTGACGCCATACTGTTCGAGCTTGACCCCGGCGCTTTTCCAGATCTTTTGCCACAGCCACGATATCTGAAACTTCCCAGCCCAAGACGGTGTATCTAGCGAGCGCCAGTTCGTGCACAGTATTGACTCGGAGCATGGTGCCGCGTGCGTCAAACATCAGGGGCGAAACGATCTTCGCTCACAAGGCGAAGACCGAGTGTGTCGCCATAGAAACTCCGGGCGCGAGCCGGATCGCGCGTTGCCACGAAGGCCATGAGTTTGTGGGAACTGAAACACGCAGTCGACATGCGGGACAGTATGCCACGCTATCGCCGTGCCTGCCCCCTATTGCATTCCCATACCGGTTATGGCACTCTAATATTGGAATCCAATAGGGCATCATGGCCAACAAAACAGACGTATGGCAGGGAACCCTCGCACTCATGGTCCTGAAGACGCTCCAGACCATGGGGCCGCTCCACGGATACGGAATTGCCCGCCGCATTGAGCAAACCAGCGGCGATCAGCTTTCCGTTAACTATGGAACGCTCTACCCGGCGCTGCTGAAGCTCGAGCAGGAAGGCTACATCTCCTCCGAGTGGGGCGTCTCGGATAACAATCGCAAGGCGAAATATTATCGGCTGACCCGCGCCGGTCAGAAACAAGTGGCGAAGGAAGCGCGTGAGTGGGAGCAGGCTACGGCGATCGTCGCCCGTTTCCTGTCCCCGGGTGAAGAGCGCTCATGAGACGCCTGCGCGCCGTGTTCCTCCGGCTTGGCGGATTCGTATGTAAGCGGGAGTGGGAGCGGGATATGTCCGCCGAGCTCGAGAGCAACCTGCAACTGCACATCGCAGACAACGTGCGCGCCGGTATGAGCCCCGACGACGCCCGGCGAGCCGCGATCCTCGAATTCGGCGGCCTCGCGTCGGCCAAGGAAGATTACCGGGATCGCAGGAGTCTTCCACTACTCGAAACTATGGCGCAAGATCTGCGTTATGCCGTCCGCACGCTGCGGAAGAACCCGGGATTCACGATAGTTGCGATTCTGACTCTAGGACTCGGCATAGGCGCCAATACCGCCATGTATAGCGTGGCCGAGGCGGTATTATGGCGTCCGCTTCCCTATGCGCGTCCCGATCGCCTGGTGGAAATCTCGGAAACCAACCCGCTCAAGCGCTGGACCCACACGGTAGCCGCGCCGGCGAACTTTGCCGACTGGCAGAGGATGAACGCCGTGTTCACCGGTATCGCTGCTTACTACGCCAACGAAGTGTTTCTCACTGGGCAGGGCGAGCCGCAACGGCTGAAAGGTATCGCTCTCACAGGCAATCTTTTCGACGTGCTGGGCGTCACCCCGCTGCTGGGTAGAACGTTCAGAAATGAAGAAACCTTCGAAGACAAGAGCCGCGTCGCCATTCTCAGCTACAATCTCTGGCAAGCCGAGTTTGCCGGCGACCCGCATATCGTGGGCCGTTCCGTTTCGCTGACGGGAAAATCCTATGGCATCGTCGGCGTGATGCCGCGCGAATTCTTCTTCCCCGGTCATGACAAACAGATCTACATTCCGTTCGGGTTCAAGCCGAGCATCTTTGTCGAACAGCGGCGGCCGCACTACCTGAATGTGATCGCCCGTTTGCGCGATGGCGTCTCACTCGAACACGCCAGCCGGCAAATGGCGGCCGTTGCGAGCCGCTTGGAGCAGATGTATCCCGACACCAATACCAAAATGGGAGTGCGGATCGATGGTTTCCACGACACCCTGACACAAGAAAAACGCCCCGCCATGGCCATGCTGCTCTCCGCCGTGTGTGTGCTCTTTCTGACCGTTTGCTCGAACGTGGCGAATCTGCAGCTGGGTCGCGCGGCAGCGCGTGTTCGCGAATTCGGCATCCGGCAGGCGTTAGGGGCGGGCCGCGCGCGCCTCGTACGGCAACTGCTCACCGAGAGCCTGGCGCTCTCGCTCGCGGGCGGCGCACTCGGCCTGGCGTTGGCCGTGTGTGCTCGAGCGGCTTTGTTGCACTGGGTGCCGGCCGCAATCCCGCGGTACGCCGAGTTGCGGATCGATGGCTGGGTCGTCCTGTTCGGCGCCGCCGTTACCATTCTCGCGCCGCTGCTATTCGGCATCGTACCGGCGCTGGCATCATCCCGCGCCGACGCCTTGCGAGACC
>DATLVQ010000261.1:0-9208 GCA_035577325.1 Bryobacteraceae bacterium
CGACGACACTGATCTGGTGATCGACATCAACGGCTTTTTCGCGCCGCAGGGGCCTGGCGGGCTGTACCTGTTCACGATGCCGCCTTGCCGGGTCTTGGATTCGCGGCAGCCAGCCGGAACGCCGCCGTTCAGCACTACTCAGGACGTGAACGTCACGGCGAGTCCATGCGGCGTGCCCGCCACGGCCCAGGCCTTTGTGTTCAACGCCACTGTGGTTCCACCAGGCCCTTTGGGCTTCATCACCATGTGGCCGCAGGGGCAGACACAGCCGCTAGCGGCGACGCTGAACGCCACTGACGGGGCGATCACCAATAACATGGCGATCGTGCCGACCACCACTGGATCAGTTAGTGTGTTCCCCTCCAGTCCCACACACTTGGTGCTGGACATCTTCGGATACTTTGCGCCATGAGCCAACGAAAGCGCAGGCGATCACCAGTAAGACACGCCAGTCGGTTCCTCCGACAGCCTCCAAACGCACTCCTTCCGACGCGGCGAAATGTGTGCAATAACCCAGTTGAGACAACTCTGGTGCAACTATTCCGTGAAACAACAGCATCCGTATGATAAGTGTGTTCTCAGGAGGTAGCCATGTTCTGGGAACGCAGGTCTAAGTCGTTCAATAACCGCGATTACTGGATCGCCAGCCTCTCCGCGACGATAGGAGCGGGTCTGGGCGTCGGATTTACATATTTTTGCGATCCGGTTTGCGGGCATGCGCGCCGCAAGAAGGTGGCTGACCGGGCTATCAGTCTGATTGCACAAGGCGAACGTCTGGCCGAGCACAAGGGCAAGGACATCCTGAATCGAGCCGAAGGGATGCTCAAGCAGGCAGGGTCCCTGTTTCACCGTCAAGAAGATGTACCCGATGAGGTGCTCTTGGAGCGCGTGCGTAGCCATCTGGAACACGTAGTGCAGCATCCGCAGGCCATTTTCACCGTGGTAGAAAAAGGCATCGTACGCCTCACCGGTACTATCGCGCGCGAAGAGAAGAAGCGTGTCCTCAGAGAGATTCGCGAGATTTCAGGTGTCTTGAAGGTAGAGGAACTTCTCACCTACGAAAAACGGCGGAACGGAAGGTCGATTCCGACGTTATTGGGTGGTCTTGCGGGCGCCGCGATGCTCCTTGCCGTGACGAGCGGCCGCTCGCACACCACCTCCCGGCGCGCGGCTGCGTGAGGCGTCCGTAACATCAAATGCGCTAGTTCTTTGGGTTTGGTGCGAAAATCTTTCGACGCCAGTAATTACAACCGAACGCACAGAACAATGATGCCGTCCTGGAAATGGCGGTCTCGAAACAGCTTCGATAGGGTTTTACGCATTGCTCCTCACCCTACCAAATCGGGTGACCAGCGGTTTGCGACACACCCGGTCGGCTCAGTCGATACGCGCGTGCCTCCTACGTGCAGGCGTTCGTGTTAAAAGATGTAGTATCTTGTTTCGCCTTGGGTATCTTTCCGCTGCAATTCTGGCATGCGCCACTGGCAACGCTCAGCCGTTCACTCCGGTCATCCTGATTTCGGTTGACACATTACGTGCCGATCACCTCGGCTGCTACCAAGCTAAGCGAGGGTCGACGCCCCACATTGATTCGCTCGCTAAGAACGGAACGCTGTTCTCTCAGGTGAGTGCGCTCGTTCCGCTCACTTTGCCATCTCACGTGGCGTTGTTCACTTCGACTCACCCTTTCGCGAACGGGGTCGAGGATAATGGAGTCCCGTTCGCCGGCGAAACAACGCTTACGACTGTCTTGAGGAACGCCGGCTACCACACGGCAGCTTTCGTGGGCAGTTTCGTGTTGGACCGGCGCTTCGGATTGAGCCGCGGTTTCGATGTTTATGACAGCCCGTTCGATCGTCATAACAAGGCTGTCGCGGACGTGGGTGATCTCAAGCGACCGGGCGCCCAAGTGGTGGCAGCGGCCATCCGCTGGCTGGATCAGAATGCAAACGCTCCCTTCTTTTTGTTCCTGCATCTCTACGATTTGCATACGCCCTACGATCTTGGCCCGAATTCCCGAGATGGCGAGACCGGTTACGACGCAGAGCTGGCTTATGTCGATCGGGCGCTCGGAGATTTTCTGGCATTCCTCGAACGCCGGGACCTTTTGAACAAATCGCTGATCGTGTTCACCTCCGATCACGGTGAGGGCCTTAATGAACACGGTGAGAGCACACACGGATATTTCGTTTATGAGAGCACCCTTCGTGTGCCTCTTATCTTTCATTGGCCGGCAGGATCCAAACGTGTTTTGCAGGACCACGTCGCGGAACCGGCCAGTCTGCTCGACGTCGCCCCCACGATTCTGGATGCGCTCGGGTTGTCCCGATCGATAGAGATGAAGGGTCATAGCTTGATCACGGGTAAGAACGCGGACGGGACATATTCGGAAAGTCTCTACGCACGAAATCATTTTGGCTGCGCCGCGCTGCGAGCTCTGCGGGTAGGCCGCTACAAATACATCGACGCTCCGAATCCCGAGTTGTACGATCTTTCGAGCGACCCAGGTGAAGCGCAGAATCTCTACACGGCCCAGCAATCACGGGCGATCGATCTGCGAAGACGAATGCTGGGGCTGCTCGCGAGCGCGCCCGCTGCAAAGACGCGGCCGCCCACGCCAGATGCAGTGAACGCCCTTCGCTCGCTCGGGTACTTGAGCGGATCTACAAAATCCGGCCGCCTGAAGTCCCATATTGATCCCAAAGACCGCGTCGGCGATTTTGAGCTGTACGGCCACGCACTCGCGCTCGCCTCCGCGCGCCGGTTGCCGGAGTCAAATAGTCTGCTGCAGCAACTGGGCGAGAAATTGCCTGATGTTGTCGATATCCGAATCAGCCTTGGCCTGAACCATCAACGATCCGAACAGTACGGCGAAGCGACGCGGGAATTCAAGCGAGTGCTCGAGCGGGAACCCCTTAACGTCAAGGCTCATTTCGATCTGGCACTTTGCGAGTTCCGCCTCCACCAGCTAGATGAAGCTATTAGTGAACTCCGGACGGCGCTGGCGCTTGAGTCGTGGTACACGCGCGCTGAAGAACTGCTGGCCGACATTTATCTTCAAAAAAAAGAGTACGCGCAGGCGCGCGCGCGACTGCAGCACCTCCTGTTGGTTGATCCCGCGAACTATACGGCGCACTACAATCTGGGCGTCCTTTCTGCCATGGCCCATGACTGGGGCGAAGCTCAGCAGCAATTGCTTTCTGCGCTCCATAGCGATCCCGGCTCGGCAGAAGCGCACAATACGTTGGGAAGCGTCTACCTTCGACGCGGGCAGTTAGAGCAGGCGCGCAGCGAGCTCGAAGAGGCGATCCGCTTGCAACCGGAATTCGCATGGGCATACTACAACCTTGCGCTGGTTTCAAAGAAGCAAGAAAGAATGAAAGAAGCCACCCAAGAACTCCGCGCGGCCTTGAAAGCCGATCCGCAATTCCAGGCCGCGCGCGCGGAGCTCGATCGAATAGAAGCCTCAACCAAGCAGTAAGATGTGGCCGACGTGGCTCCGAAAGACGCAATCGATTGGATGCAAAGATTAGGCGTGAATCTGAAAGCTCCGTTCTTGGAAAGCATGCAATTATGGGTAGCCTGCGCATTCATCAAAACGCTTTCTGTTCTGGTGATGGTGCTCGCGCTATTTCCCTCGGGCGTGCCGGCACTTCCCGCCATGGCTTTGCAAATTCCGCGGCAATCGATTGAACATCTCGCTGCGCGTGCCGAACAGCTCGAGAACGATGGCAAGTTGGAAGATGCCGAATCGGCCTATCGCGAGATTCTGAAAATCGATCCACGATCTATTGCAGCACTGAACCGGCTGGGTGCAATTGCGGTGCGACGCGGGCAGTTCACCGCCGGTATCCGGTATTACAAGCAGGCGTTGGTGTTAAGTCCTTCCGAATTCGCCACCAATCTGAACTTGGGCATCGCCTTCATTAAGAGACAGGATTATGCTAGCGCGGTGCCACCGCTCGAGCAGGCCGCGCGGGTAGCTCCGGAGAGCTTTCAGGCGCACGAACTACTCGCCGGAGCGCTGGTGGGGCAGAACGATTTCTCGCGCGCGGTACCGCACCTCGAAAAAGCGTCCGCACTGAATCCGAATGACCTGGGCACCCTTTACCTTCTCGAGCGCAGCTATCTTGAAACCAAACAATTCCAGAAGGCTCTTCCAACGTTCGAACACCTCCAATCGCTCGATCCGAGTTCCGCTTGGGTGGACATTCTTCGCGGGCAGGCGGAAGACGCGCTCGGGAACTATCAGAATGCAATTAAAGAATTCGAGGTAGCACGGCAGCAATTACCCCGCGATGCCACTATCCGCTTCTCGCTCGGTTTCATGTACTGGAAGGTGCGCCGGTTGGCCGAGGCGCAATCAGAACTTGGGGAGGCGCTGAAACTCGATCCTCAGTTTGAAGAAGCGAAGTATTATCTGGCGGACACATATATTCTTCAGGAGAAACCTTCGGAGGCGCTTCCCCTGCTTGAGGCTTTGATCCACCGGCAGCCCAGGGATGCCCGCGCTCTCGCCGACCAGGGTAAGGCGCTGGAAAAATTGAATCGCGACCTCGAAGCGGCGCGCGCTTACGAGGCTTGCTTGCGCGTCGACCCTGGCAGAGCCGATGTCCACTATCGGCTGGGCCGTATTTACAGGACGCTGAAACGGTCAGACGACTCCGTCCGTGAATTCGCCACTGCCCAGAGACTCCAGAAGGAGAAACGCGAGGAACAGGAGAGTCTCATGCGGGCGATCGGCGCTCACGGCGATCCGACGCGGCAAATGGCAGAGCCATCGCCGCCACCGAAGTACGAGAGTCATTAATCAAGAACGTGGGCTCGATGTAAAGTATTCAAAAAACACGGGAAAACACTTGACAATCCATCGCGTCTGGCATATTTTCTATTAATCCCAGTCGGGCAGAGGTAACCCTAGCTAATGCTCAGTGAGAATCTTGTCAAGAATTCAAGCGCGCGAGCGAAGTTTCCAGCCGTAGTCAGGTGGGAGTTGCTCCTGCTCATATTGCTGACGTTCAGTGTGGCGACATGTCTCGCGCAACAAGTGAGTGCGACGCTGTTTGGAACGGTCACCGACCCTGCCGGCGCCGTCATTCCAGACGCAAAGGTCACCGCTCTCAATCCGGTTAATGGCCGAACTACCTCGTCCACCACGCAAAACGACGGCACTTATGTCTTTCCATCCCTCGAGCCGGCCGACTACACGATCACCGTTGAGAAGACCGGGTTTGGTAAATACGAGCAGGCCCGGGTGACGCTGGTCGTCAACCAGAAGTCGCGGCTCGACATTCAGCTGCAGGTCGGGACTCTCGCAACCACGGTTGAGGCCACGGCGGTGGCGCCGATTGTCGAAACAGGAACGGCCTCGGTTGGTCTGACGGTCGACACGCGCCAGGTAACGGAACTACCGCTCAATACCCGACGCTTCGGCAGCCTGCCGCTGCTGATGGCTGGTACGGTGCCTGATCGTGGAGGATTCTCCAACAATATCTTCGGCTCGCCTTTCAGCGAGGTCACTTACGCATCAAACGGTCTGCGCGGTTCCGGCAACAACGTGCTCATCGATGGTGTCGACTCGAAGAACATGTTCACCGGCGGATTTTCCATCCAGCCGTCACCCGACGCGGTGCAGGAGTTCAAGGTGCAGACGCAGTCGTTCTCCGCCGTGTTCGGCAAAAATGGCGGTTCGACCATCAATCTGACCACCAAGCAAGGCACCAATCAATTTCACGGCAGCGCCTTCGAGTTCCTGCGCAACAACAATCTGGATGCGCGGAACTTCTTTTCCGCCAGCCGTCCGTCATACCAGCGAAACCAGTACGGCGGATATATCGGCGGGCCAATCCGCAAGAATAAGACATTTTTCTTCGGCGGATATGAGGCGCTCCGAGAACGAAAAGGTTTAACATACGCCGGCCAGGTTCCCACACAGGCGATGCTGAACGGAGATTTCTCGGCGCTGCTCACCCAGCCTGATCCGAGCACCGGCACCGTGCCCTATCGGATCATCGATCCGTTAAGTTGCAGCAATCCGCCATTCGGAGCCTCTTGCCAGGCCTTTCCGGGCAACATTATTCCCCCGGATCGTATTAGCGATGTGGCGAAAGTAATCATTCCGTTCTTCCCGCAACCAAATATCTCCGGTGCCTCCACGGTGGGCACCAACAACTATGTGCTCAATCCGAAGCGGAGCCGTAATGACAACCAGTTCAGCGGTCGAGTGGATCACAGCTTTAACGAGAAGGACAACCTCTACGTCCGTTACATGCTTGCCCAGTCGATCACCCTGACGCCCGAGCAGGCCTACACGGCTTTGCCGGGTTTTGGCGACAGGATCCGCTTTCGAGGCCAGAACGTCGCATTGAGTTGGACGCACACGATCAACCCCACGATGTTGAATGAGGTACGCGTCGGGTTCTCTCGCAACATGGATATTGGAACCTGTGTGTCTTGCCCGCGCAAAGCGGGATTCGTGCAGAGTTTTGGCATCCAGGGTCTCACTGCCCTGTCACCCGCTGACGAAGGCTTCCCCTACTTCGGGTTTGGGCAGGGATATTTTGGCATCGGCGACTCAAATTACCGTCCGGTGGAATCGAATGACATGGTGGAGAAGTACGAAGACACCCTGACGATCACCAAGGGCAAGCACACGATAGCAGTGGGCGCTGACATCCAGCCGTATCAGGCCCTGCGCAACCAGGCACCGTTCTCTCCGCACGGCCAGTTCAGCTTCGGGAATAACTACAGCAACTTCACAATATCGGATTTCCTCCTGGGCTACCCCTCCAGCGCGGGCCGAAGCATTGCCAAGGCGGTCACCAACCAGGACGGGATGTTCATTAATTTCTTCGCGCAGGATGATTACCGTGTCACGCAAAAGCTCACTTTGAACCTGGGGCTTCGTTATGAGCATCATCAGTTGCCCATCGATCGGCGCGACGTCGGCGCGAGCTTGGTTCCGGTTCCGGGAGCTTCGCTGTTTACTCCCGGCAACGCTGTGCTCGTGATGGCAGGCTATGATCAGGCGGCTAAATACTGCAACCTGCCGCAGTACATTATGAACGCCGGCACGCCCAGCCAATACAACCTGATTGCTTGTCCCGATCAGATGAAGAAGTTGGGCTTCACCGGACGCGCGGCACGCTCCCTTTGGTTGGGTGACAATTTTAACTGGGCGCCGCGTTTTGGCTTTGCTTACCGCCCCACCAGTTCGGACCGCCTTGTGGTGCGCGGCGGCTACGGGCTGTTCTTCGAGCTGGCTGAGTTCAACGAATTCCACTACGGTTTCAACAACCCGGTGCAGGCTCCTGACCAGTTCAGCAACTTTAGCCCCTCGACAACGCCTACGCCGCTTCAGTCTGCGTTTATTGGAGGCAGCACGCCGCCGTTGAACCAGGCCTTCATCTCCATCAACCCTGATTCCCGCCTTCGCCAGCCATACATCCACGAGTGGTCGTTCAGTATCGAGAGCCAGTTGACCAGCAGCATGGCGCTCGAAGTTCGCTATGTCGGGACTTCGGCCATTGAACTGGGGCACTTTCATTTCTTCGGCAACCAGGCAGTGCCTGGGCCGGGTGACATCCAGCCCCGCCGGCTGTATCCGGACTTCGGTTTTACGGCCCAGATGGGTTCGGGCTCGAACGCCAATTACAACGGCCTTCAAGTGCAGTTCACCAGAAGGATGTCAAATGGGTTGCAGTTCCTCGCCGGGTATACGTTCGCCAAAAATATTTCAAACAATGAGGGAGAGGAAGGCGGCTATTCCGACGGAGGCGCTCCGCTGGGACAAAACGACAATGACCAGCGAAATGAACGCGGCCTCACGGTGAACGATGTCCGGCATCGCGTGACATTCAGCAGTTTATACGAGCTCCCATTTGGAAAAGGGAAACGGTGGCTCGGCAATGCTAACCCGGTCGTGAACGGCATTCTGGGCGGATGGGAGTTTACCGCTCTGGCGAGCTTCCAAACAGGTTTCCCGATCACCCCAAAGTCCGGGAGTGACTTTGCCAATGTGGGCACTGGAACTTTTCGCCCCGATCGGACTTGCAATGGCAACGTGCCGGGCGGCGATCGCGCCGTGGCGCGGTGGTTTGACACGAACTGCTTTACCAACCAATTTCTCATCGCCGACAACAACAACGGTATCTTCCGCTTCGGAAATTCGGGACGCAGTATTCTGACCGGCCCGGGTATCCAAAACTTTGACTTTGCGTTGCTGAAGGACTTCCGCATCACCGAGTCAAAGAAGCTGCAATTCCGGGCCGAGGCCTTCAATGCTCTCAACCACGCTAACTTCGGCGCCGATGGAGTGGTCACCACGGTTAACGACTCGCGCTTCGGGCGGGTAACGAGCGCGTCAGAGCCACGAGACGTGCAGATCGCGTTGAAGTTTTTGTTCTAGCTCAAAATCGGGCTGCGCGAGCCAAGGGTTAGTGCGGCGCCACTATTCCCCGGCCTTCTTCAACAGTCAGAAATCGGTCGGCGGCAACATTTTCGATTCTGTCCATGGCGCCGCTCGGCCAGCGAACCTCGATCCGGTCGATTTTCGCTGCCGTTCCCAGTCCGAAATGGACGCGCAGATCGCTCTGAGAGAGATAACTGCCGCCGCTCCGTACCTCCTGAATCTGCCGCCGCCCTCCGGCCACAAGTGTAACGCGCGCTCCGATGCCGTCGCGGTTTGACGTCGTACCCACGGTACGAATCCAGATCCAGTGGCCCTGGTCTTCGCTCTCGTTGCGCAGAAGTGTCGGTGGATCGTTCTGGTTGTTGATCACAATGTCGAGCTTGCCATTGTTATTGAGATCGCCGAAGGCCACGCCGCGTCCTGAGCGCCGCAAGTCGAGGCCGGGGCCTGCTACCGACGTAACGTCTTCAAATCGTCCGTTACCGGAGTTGTGATACAGAAGATTTCGCTGCCGGTAAGGCGATTCGGGATGGTTGTGCTTTTCCAATTCCGGATAGACGTGGCCGTTAGCGATGAAAATGTCCGGCCAGCCGTCATTGTCATAATCCAGAAAGCCTCCACCCCAGCCCAGGTATTTCAGGTTGAATCCAAGTTTGGCGTCGAACGTCCTGAAGCTGAAAGACCCGTCGCCCTCATTGCGATAGAGGTCCGGCACATCGTCTTCGAAGTTGGTCTTGAAAATATCAAGCCGCCCGTCAGCATCGTAGTCCGCGGCGGACACACCCATGCCGGCCTGCT
>DATLVQ010000262.1:0-5488 GCA_035577325.1 Bryobacteraceae bacterium
GATCCCGATATCCAATGCGCGCAGGATCCGAACGACTTGCCGTTGCAAGCCGAAATTTGGTCCTGGGCGCCCGACACCAATACCTGGACGCGGGTGTTCCAGTCCCCGCTCACCATTCAGAATCCCGATGCTCCACTGGGCAAGATGCTGCCGCCAGACATCGGATTCCGCGGCATGCTGGTATTTACGGAACCCGATGGCACCCAGGCGTTGTATGTTTCCGGAGTCTCCGCCAAAACGATCCATCCTAACGGCACTCCAGTAGCGCCTAACGGCATCCCGGGGGCGCGAATTCTTCGGACCGTGGATGGGATTAACTTCCAACCCGTGCCGCAAACGCCCGGCACCTTTCTCGGGGACGCCGACTTTGCGGGATTCCGCGGGCTGACGAGTTATAACGGCAGTCTTTACATGATCGCCGGTACCCTGCAGGGAGCGGGTGTGATCATCGGTTCAGCCAATCCGGCGCTCGGCGACAACTCTTTCCAGCAGGTTTCGCCTCCTGGCCTCAAGTACTACGAAGTCGGTGTGTACAACAACTTCCTGTATGCGACTCAATCCGACCAGAAGGGATTTGCGGTCGTGAAGACGGACGCCTCGACGCCTGCGCCGTACAACTTCACGGTCGTGATTCCAAACGGCGGCTATCGCAAGATATTTCCCAATGTGGACGGACTTGCTTTCAAGATCTTCCACGGCGATTTGTACGTTGGAGGCGACGGCATTCACTCCTTCTTCGGAGCTGAACTCTATCGCGTGCATGCGGACGATACCTGGGATCTGGTCACCGGTGAGCCGCGCGACACGCCGGTCGGTTTCAAACAACCGATCAGCGGCCTAGGCCCCGGCTTTGGCTGGTTCATGAACGCCCACATGTGGCGCATGGAAGTGTTCGACGATCGGCTTTATCTGGGAACTTTCGATTTGAGCACGACGTTCCGGAATTTTCCAATCCTCAATGCGGTTGTTCTGCCGGAGTTGGGAACCGACCTGTGGTGGACCCCGGACGGCGCGAGCTGGTTCCTGGTCGACCAGAACGGTTTAGGGGACAAATTCAACTTCGGCATCAGAAGTTTGAAGAAAACGGACTGGGGCCTGTTCCTGGGAACGGCGAATTACTTTTATGGCCTGCAGATTTGGCAGGCCATTCCGGCCGGCTTCAATTTCCCCCCGATCGTCAACCCGGCCGATCCCAGCTTCAACGTGACTGTGGGCGCCACGACTCCGCTCTCGCAGAACCTGCAGATCAGCAGTGTAAGCGCACCGGGAACTTTCACGGTGACAACCGCCGTGACAACGCCCGCCGGGGGGAACTGGTTGCAAGTCTCGCTTGGCGTAGTCACCCCGCCTACTGGTCCGTCGGCGACGCCATTAATCGTTACGGCGAATCCAACAGGGCTGGATGTCGGCACGTATACCGGCGTGATCACTTTCACCGGTACCACCGGAGTACAACGGGATATCACGGTCACACTGAACGTAACCCCGGAGACTTCCTTTACGGTCAGTCCGGCCTCGCTGAATTTTGTGTATCAGCAGGGAGGCGTGCTGCCGCTGGCGCAAAACATCTCAATCGGCGCTACAGGCGCACCCGTGTCCTTCAGTGTTCTGCCATCGGTGACCACGCCCGCAAATGGGTCATGGCTGCAGGTCTCGCCGCCGTCCGGTGCCGCGCCACTCTCCGGGAGCACGAGCGTGCAGGTGACCATTAACCCCGCCGGCCTGGCTCCCGGCGACTATGCCGGAGTGATCGTGTTCACGGGCGCATCCCAGGGCCCGCAGCAGGTAAGCGTCGCCCTGACGGTGATAGCAGGTAATCCGGCCGCCGCACCAGATACGCTAACGGTCAACGTCACTACGATATCGCTCGATTGGCCTTTTGGATCAGGGTTGTCGGGACAGACCCTCTTCATCGGCAGCACTATCCCTCCGCCGCAACCGATTTCCATTGGCAGCACCAACGCGCCACTCACCTTTAGCGCATCCACTGCAAGTTCGCCAGGCAACTGGCTTGTGCTGGACGCGGTGAGCGGAACCACGCCGGCGGTGATCAACGCCTGGATTGACACGACTCTGCTGCTGCCCGGCAGTTACACCGGCACTATTACAATCACCGCACCCGGCGCGTCGAACGGGCCACAGACGGTAACGGTGAAACTCTCGATCGTAGCGGCGAACGGCACGTCGTCCGACCTGCAAGTTTCACCGTTCGATGTGATGAGAACGCGGGATGTCTCGCATATCGCCAACGGACAGGGGTGGACGACTACCTTCCTTATGGTCAACGCCGATTCCAAACCGCATGGCTATGAGTTGGATTTCTCGGCCGATAACGGACAGCCTCTGTCGCTGCCGAGCGGCGGAACAAGGGTTACGAAAACGGTTGCACCCGGCGGTCTGGGCGTCTTTCAAACAGATGGTTCGGGTTTGCGGACCGTGGTGGGATGGGCCAGATTGAATGCACCAGCCGCGATTAGCGGGACCGCTATTTTCACAGCGCAGTCGAATGGCCGACCGCCGTCGGAGGCAGCGGTCCCTCTGATAATGCGGGGTAGCCAGACGTTGTACCTGCCTTTTGACCAGACAAACGGTGGAAGTCTGGCGTACGCAACCGGCATGGCGCTGGCAAACCTGACCGCGGTCGATGCCGTGGCTGTCATTACCTTTGTTGATGACAGCGGTAACAGTGTTCCGATCACCGGCACGATCACGGTTCCCGCCCACGGCCATTATGCCGCCGTATTGGGCGACCTCTTCCCGGCCATACAGGGCAAGCGTGGCGTCGCCAAGATTACTTCCAACGCGGATCTTTCCGGCCTCGGGATCCGTTATAACGGCACGGCGTTCACTTCCATCAATGCGCTGTCCAATGTTCCGCAGGGATCAAAGACTATTTCGCATGTTGCGAATGGCCAGGGCTGGAAAACGACGATTCTGCTGGTAAACACGGAGACCTTCGCGGCGTCGTTTAAACTCTCCTTCTATAAAGACGACGGAACGCCCCTGGTCATACCACTGGGAGACGGCACGACATCATCGCTTACCGGCGCGATTTCGCCGGGCCAGTTGCGTGTGATTCAAAGCACGGGTGTGGGGGATGCGTTGCAAATGGGCTCCGCCGTATTAACTACCACGGCCGCGATCGGCGGTACGGCCATCTTTACCGCGAGCTCGAACGGCCAGCCACCGTCGGAAGCGGGCGTGCCGTTGATTCCAACGCCGAGTCCGGAGCTATTGCTCCCCTTCGACCAGACCTCAACCGGATCGGGATATGCGACAGGGATCGCCTTGGCCAATCCAAACCCCACGGCGGCTCACGTAACACTGGCTTTTGCCGATGAGAACGGGCAGGCGCTTCCGCCTGTGGCGTCGATCATCATACCGGCGCAAGGTCATTACGCCACAGTACTGGGAACGACGTATCCGCAACTGCAGGGCAAGCGAGGCGTTGTGGTGGCAGCCTCGTCGGATGGAACCCTGACCGGCCTGGGCATCCGGTTCAACGGCACTGCGTATACAGCGCTCCCGGCTATTGTGCCGGGCAACTGACCGTCGATCGACAAGGTCGATTGATAAGCATGGCGGCCCCAACGGGCCCTGACCGCGCGATTCTATCGGACTTGCGAGAAGCGGTGCCTTACCTGCACACAGCGGGAGGCGCGGCAAATGAGTTCAGAAACGAATACCATCCGTTGACGGACGCGGACGGCGACTGCCTGGCGAACCACGGCAGGAAAACCAGATCCTCCGGATGGTAGGTCATTCCATTCAGCTTCACATTGAAGGCAATCCCGGTGACCGGATCGCCAACCTCCAGGTTCTTCTGGCAGGCTCCGGCAGCCTGTCCGGCGCTCCAGCCAGGCGTTGGATTATTGCCGAACGGATCGTCCATCCATTCGCCCAACTCATGGCTCAGCGCATGGACATCTTCGATAGGATCGGTGAAAACTCCAGTGTCGTTGTAGGCCGCTACTACAACGGTCCGGGCCGTTGAGGGGGAAAGACCGGTGGCCTGGTGGAAGCCAAGAATGCAGCAACCTTGCTGCGTGAAGAACGTATTGTAGGTTAGGAAAATCAACAGTTCATTGGGCTGTACCGACGTTATTTTCGACAGCGCCGCGGTAAGCCACAGATTGAAGTAGAAAAGACTCACTTGCCCGATGCGCGCACCGGGTCCGCGAACCGTATTGCCAAACAACGACGGCACGTTGACCTGCACCGCACTGCTCAGCACGAAAGGCTGGGTTAGCCGCACGTGGTAGTCGGGGGAGATCGTTGATACCTCATCCCAGAAATTGGCCCGCTGGAATGCGTCGATATACTGCGTCGTGCCGACGTTCGTCCCGCCCGGGGCAAAGCTGGTGGATTGAAAAAGCGGCGACATCACGGTGCTGTGTACGGCGGACTGCGAGGACCCAAAGGCAAGCGCGGTCGGATCGAGAACGGTTCCGTCCGAAAAAGCAAACTTCAGCGGGACAATGATGGCTTGCACCGTAGTAGTTTGCGAGCCTGCCGCCGGATCCGTCCCGACCATCGTATAGGGGAAGGTCGATCCGTTAAAAACGAAGCTCCCCGTCCATACGGGAAGGGGAGCACTTGCGGTGGTAGCGGCGGCGCCAGCCGGAGTTGTGAAGTTCGCCGGCAGCGTCAGAAAGCGCGGGCTTCCGTCCAGATACCTGGATTTCGAGCCCCCAGTCTGACCCACGGCGATTCCGGCGACAGCCATCCCCACAGTCGCCAGCACTATGTAGCGTATATTGCCCACTCTTGGATTCAACATCGAACGGACCTCCCCCGAAAACATTTGATTTTCGCGCCCGAGAATTGGAAAGATTTGGCGCAACCGCCACGCTCCGATCCGGCGAAACGCAGCTCTGGCCTCGGGTACATTTATTGGCGAACAAGAGTATCAGTTTTGCGCGGTGCTGTGAACCCCTTTCATCCCCAGATCGGTCGCTCTCGACTTCCTGGGCACCTGCGGCGCCGGGCCCAGGCGGGATAAGTCCCGATTGAATCAAGAGATAGAGTGTGTTCAAAGTGATGATTAGGCAAATGACCTGTCTGCGAAAAAGGTCTAGAGTACTAGAGAACAGGGCTTGTTCATTGACCATCTCTTCGGGTCTATATAGAATTTCAGGGGGGACGACGGCATGTCCCGGGGCCAAGTGAACGAGGCGCTTGACCGTCAATTGCCCGAGAACGCGAACGCAATGAAGGTATTGTTCACTGTTTGGCCATACTCGGGACACGTTTTTCCTTGCTTATCCCTTGCCCGGACGCTGAGGTCGAGCGGTCACGAGGTGGCTTTCTACACGGGAGCCGCGGCGCGGGGCACGGTTGCACGCGAAGGCTTCCATTGCTTTCCTTTTGAGGCTCTGGCGGACCGGGTAGCGGAGGTGACGGGCAGCGCGGATCACTCGGATCACGCCGAGCTGTATGCGCAGCTGACCCAGAGATACACGTCAGTCGGCGAGAATCCCCTGAAGAA
>DATLVQ010000263.1:0-4781 GCA_035577325.1 Bryobacteraceae bacterium
GATGTTGAGGCCGCTGTCGCAGGTGAAGCAAGTGAACTGCTCGCGGTTGTAGCGCTCCGTATAGGGCGTGCTGAACTCGTAGCGCAGTCCCAGATTCAGCGTCAGCCGGCTGGTCATCCGCCAGGTGTCCTGAATGAAAAACGATGTCTCCATTGATTTGTTCGCCACTGACGGCCGCTCGGCCATGCCGCTGCTGCTATCGAAATATCCAATCAACATGCTGGCAAGCGAGTTCCCCTGGAGCTCGTTGGGAGCAATATTGCTTTGCATGGTCTGGTTGGCGCTGAACTCAAATCCGCCGGCGGTGTCGGTCGGCTGGAAGTAGGCGTTCAGGAAGATCCGTCTCTCGCCTCCGAATCTTAAATTGTGCGAGCCAACAACCTTGTCCACCACGGAGCTGAACGACCATTGCGTGTCCGTCTCGATTGAAGTGGTGCAGCAGGCATCCGTGACCAGGCCCTGGTACCCATTGGGTGAAATATCCGGAAAAGCCGCCTTCTCGTACCAGGGGTTGACGATCAGCTCTTTCGGGAAGCCGACGGACAAGGGGTCGACGGTAGGTGTCACGCCAAACGTGTTGTAAAAACGGTGGAGGTTCAGGCGGTTAGTCCATAGCGTTTTCGGGCTGATGGTCCACGTGTCTGAGACGGCCCCTTCATTGTTACGGTAATACGAAACCTGCGGCGCCAGAAAGAGATCTGGCGTGTAGCTGGTCGAGATGCCGCGGCTGTAACGGGCGCTGACCCGGTTGCTGTCTGAAAAGTTGTGATCGATTTTAATGTCGAACTGATAACCGGGATTCGGATAGATCTGCTTGGCGGTGAAATTGTTCAGTCCGGTAACAGGGTCGCCCGCGGTGTTGGCTGAAGGATAGAGATTGATCAGGTTTTTCCCGATCGAGTTCATCAGGCTCGGGGGAATCACATTGCCGGCGAACGGTTGCCGGGTGCAGACTTGATTCTGATCGCACGACTGGGCAAAAGGATTGAAGATTTGTTCGAGGCTGCCATCCGGGTTAAAGGTCTGGGAGAAGTCGCCTTTCTTTTGCAGATCGGTTGGCACGCTCGTGTTGACAGTGCCCGGGTACGTATTCCGGTCCTTCTCATAGTCGAAGAAAAAGAACGTCTTGTTCTTTTTGATGGGCCCGCCGACCGTGCCGCCCCACTGGTCAATGTCGTATGGGCCAATGGGCTGGCCGGCTGCGTTCGAAAAGAAATCGTTGGCATCCAAATCCGGCCGCCGGAAGAACCAAAAGCCGCTGCCGTGGAATTGATTCGTACCGGATTTCATGAGCATACTGACCACGGTGCCGCCATTGCTGCCGTATTCCGCCGAGAAGCTGTTATTTTGCAGCTTGAATTCCTGTATAGCCTCCACGATCGGCTTGTATTGCAGATTGGTGGTACCGCCTTCTCCACCCTCGGGATTGGTCATCAGGCCGCCATCCAACCGAAACTCCGCCGTGGCGTAGCGCTGGCCGTTGGAAGAGAAACCGGTGCCGCCGAGAGAGACGCCTCCCGCACCGGAGACTTCGGTGGTACCAGGAGCCAGAAATACCAGCCCCGAGTAATCGCGGCCTTCGAGCGGCATGTTGATCATGTACTGCCCGGTGACTTCAGTGCCAAGTGCGCCGCTGACGGTGTTCAAGAGCGGGGCTTCGCCGGTCACTTCGACCTTTTGGCTGATCTCGCCGACTTCGAGCGGGAGATCAAGGTCCGTCTGCTGGCCGACACGAAGCACAATATTGTCGCGGATCAGTGTCTTGAAACCGGTGGCTTCAACGGTTGCCCGGTACGTCGCTGGCTTCAGGTCGGTGAACAGGTAGCGGCCTCCCGCGTCGGTCGGCCGCTTTTCCGATACACCGGTAGCCACGTTCGTCATCGTGACCGTGACGTTTGGAATGACGGCTCCCGTCGAATCGGTTACCGTGCCGCGTAGCAGCGCAGTGTCGACGCCTTGCGCCATGATCGGGCTCGTGGAGAAAAGCACGCTCAGAATTGCCAGTGATAAGTAGAGGATTGTCAGGTGGATTCGTTGCATCGTTCGCCTCGTTGAACTGTCATCGCCATCGCGGGAACAGGAACGGGATTGGGCTCGATCGTCCCGCTCTTTCGTCATCGTCAAGTCAAAACCCAAGCAGTGAGACTAGTAGGTTTGCGGTATTACATCGCAGGAATAACGCGCGTGTCAAGCGCCCATGGGGAGGTCTGGCGGCACGAGTTGCCACCTACGAATTAGTGGTGCGTGCTCGATACTACCGAAGCCGGCGTCGTCACTTTACGCTCTCGGTAGGCTTGGGAAAAGCCTTGCTTTCTTTGGCCTTGATCTCCTGGAAGATCTGCGCCTCGCGGGCGGCCTCGGCGGCGCGGCCCAGCTTTCTATAGGCTTGCGCCAGCCCATAGTGGTTCTTGGCGCTTTGAGGATCGAGTCTGACCGCGATTTCGAGCTCGCGCAAAGCCTCGCGCGTGTTGCCATCGCGCAATGCCAGTTTGCCGAGCTCGTAATGCGCGTCAGGGAGCGCCGGGTCCAGCGTCTCCGCCTTTTGCAAGAGCTGCGCGGCGTGGGCCTCGACATCGCTATTCGATTTTGCGTCTCCCCAAAGCAACATGGTTCCATAGGCCTGATAAAGCGCGGCCTCGCGTGGCAGCCGCTCGATCGCGTTCTTGAGGGTTGTCTCGGCCGCGGCGGCTTTGCCGATGTCCAGCTGGGCAGTCGCCAGGCCGATGATGCCCTCTGCATCGGAGGGATTCAGCGCGACCGCGCGCGCGTAATGCGCTTCGGCGTCATTGACGCGGCCCGATCGGAGCTCGATTTGCGCCTTCAGCCGGTGCGCACGGTAGGAATCGGGTGTAACGGCGAGGGCCTTCTCGGCGGCAATGGTCGCGCCTTCGAAATAGTGATTCTGCAGCAGAATCACACCGACGTCGAGATAATTCGATTCATCCGATGGATCGAGCGCGATGGCTTTGTCCAATGCCGCGACCGCAGCCTTCGGATCCTCTTTCTTATAAAGACACCAGCCCAGCAGATTGTAGATTTCGCTGGATTCGTGCCCGGCCGCCACCGCGCGGCGGAGAGTTTCCAGGCTTTCGGAAAATTGGCCGGCGCGATACTGAACGCGCGCCAGCGCATACGCTAACTCAGATTTGTCCGGATAATTTACTGACAACGACTGGAACAGAGCTTCCGCAATATCGAATTCGCGCATTTCCGCGGCTACCTGGCCGGCCAGGAAGATGCTTTTTGGCTCAGCGGACCGCTGTTGAAGCTGTTTCAGAGTCTCGCGAGATTTCAGGCGGCGTCCAGTGTAGTAATAGGCGCGCGCCAGCGCCGCCACCGATTCCGGCCGCTCGCGCACCTGCTCCGGAACCGATTCCAGCCGTTTCACGGCGGCATCGTATTGCTTGCGTTCTTCCTCGATCATGCCCATCAGCAGAGTGGCGACCGCATCGCGCGGATTTTCCTTTAGGATACGATCGAGATTGATTTTCGCCGGCGCAAGCTGGCCGAGCTCGAACTGGTTCCAGGCCAGGTTGCGGCGCATGGCAGAATCGGCGGGATCGAGCCGCAGTGCCTTTTCAAGATATAGATCCGATTCCTGAAGCTTCTGTTGCATGCCGAGAACGACGCCGAGCAGACCCAGGAACTCGGCGCTGTCGGGGACGAGCTCGACGGCCTTGCGCAGCTCTCGCTCCGCTGGCGCCAACTCGCCACGGCTGATGAGTTGCCGTCCGCGGTCCGCATGTTCTTGAGCGGCTGCCGCATCCTGAACTGGCGTGGCGGAGACTATGGACGCGCCCATGGCGAGCAGAGTCGCGGCTACAAATTTAGGGCGGAAAAACGTCAACAGCGGCACAACTGTCTAGCTTAACGCCTCATTGTGCGGTCGCCGGCGGCAGACTCGCGGAAGTAGGGGCAGCGGGTTGCTTGAACCACTGAAGATGCATGGGGCCCTCGCCCCAGCCGGAAAATACCAGTTCGTCGCCATCAGCTCCGTACAGCGCGCCCTGGATGGGAGCGTCAACCTCCTTCAAGGTCGAGGATGCGTGATCGAGCACGAACAGACGCCGGATCTTGCCATGCCGATCGCGCCGTAAAGCATACAGATGGTTGTCGGAAGTAAAGGCGAAACTCGTCTCGCTGCGATTGCCGGGAACTCTCCAGCGGCCAGTCAGATTTCCGTTCAAATCCAGTTCGACCCATTCCAAGTCATCCGATGACTCTCGCCATGCGAGCACGCCGACGCGATCGTGCGTCACGGTGATCCGCATTTCCTGCCAGCTATCGGTGCCGGGCTCGAGTGGATCTGGAAATGCGGAACGCGGGAGGTAAGCTCCGACTTGTTTCCCGCCAGAGTATTTCCGAACGAGCATATGATCCTTCGGGTCGCGTCTGCCTGGATTGTCTTTATCCTGCTGCCACCCGAAACTCCACAGCGAATGATCTTCGGCGTAGCACAGGTTGCCGGGCAGATAATTTTGCGTGTCGATGCCGCCTGTTCGTTTGCCTGTACTGTCGAGAAACGTGATGCCTCCTCGGTTCCCGTCGCTTGTGTCCCCGTAGGAGACGGCGATTGTGCTATCCGTATCGACCGCCAATCCCCTCAGGTTAGGCGGAGAGTTTCCAGGCTCCTGAAGGTCGGTGGCCAAGACCAGGTGTCCGTCGGGCGCGTAGAGGCGGATTTGGCTTGGCCGGCCTTCCCCGAGGTAGTACAGGTAGCCGTTGTAAAAGCGTGGAATTAGCTGGTGCGCGACAAGACTGGCTTGCGAAGTGACTTCGCA
>DATLVQ010000264.1:0-3915 GCA_035577325.1 Bryobacteraceae bacterium
CAAGTGGGCGGCGTCATTGCCGGCGTCGGCCAGCGCTTGCTGGATACTACGGCGAAACTCGTGATCCGCAAGTTCTTCGAGAAACTGACCGAACTCGCCGGGCAGGCATCGCTCCCCGCGGCGGCCAAATAGTATTCGGGCGCCGGAGTCAAGATGAACGGCGTGGAGTATTTGATCCTACGCGTCGATCAGATTCCGGGCATCGTCGGTTAGCGCCGCCATGTGCTAACCTGTTTATCTAACAACGCTTCTCAAGGAGTTTTGGCAATGTCTCGAATCCCCGGGCTCAGGGCGCTTTTTGTGTGCTCGGCCCTTACTTTTATGGCTGCGGAGGCCACCGCCCAAACGAAGGTGGCGGTGCTCAATCTGCAACGCGCCGTTCTAGAATCCGACGAAATCCAGAAAGCTTCAGCGGCCATGGAAGCCAAATTCAAGCCGCGGCAGCAGGAAATCGAAAAGTTGCAGCGCGATTTGCAGGGCATCCAGCAGCAGTTGCAGGCCGGCGCCGGCAAACTCACGCAGCAGGCGGAAGCCGATTTGACCGCGCAGGGCCAGCGGAAGCAGCGCGACCTGCAGCGCATGTCCGACGACCTGCAAGCTGACGTCACCGCCGATCGCAACGAGGTGCTGGGCAAGAGTTCCCAGAAGATGTCCGAAGTGGTGAAGAAACTGGCGGAGGAAAAAGGCTATGACGTTGTGGTGGACGTCACCAATACCGTGTATTTCAAGCCCGCGCTGGACATCACCGCCGAAGCGCTGGCGGCGTACAACAAAGCGTATCCAGCCCCCAAGTAAGCCGCGGTGAACGTCCTATGGCCGCCTATCTCGCAAATTACGGCGCTGGCGAGGAGCAGCGGGAAAGGCGCATCCAACGGCTTTTGATTGTTGGGGGCGTCATACTCGGAGTAGCCGCGCTGTATTGGCTGACGTTCAAGACCCCGATCCTCGAAAAGTACATCCGCGCAGTTCAGATATTGAAGAACTATCGCGAGGAAAAGCAAACCGAAGAATTTCTCGCTCTGCTCCGGAAGGGCGATGACAAAGGGGCGTACCGGCTTTGGGGTTGCACCGACCAAAAACCGTGCCGGGATTATACCTTCCAGAATTTCATGGACGACTGGGGACCGCAGAGTCTGCGGGGGGATAACCCGCCCGGCATTACCAGGAGCCGTGCATGCGGCACGGGTGTGATTGTAACGGTCAAAACCAACAAGGGCGACCAGATCCTGTGGGTGGAACAGGCAGACTTGACCATCGGCTTCTCCCCGTGGCCGGGCTGTCCGCCGGGACGGTAGCTTTAATTAACGGTAGTTTAAATCAGGTGACTGTCCCCGCGGGGCAGTCATAAAATGAAATAGGCGGAATTAGCATGGCTTTAACTACGGCAACGGGGGCGGGGCTTGAGGGCATAGTCGCCGGGGAGTCTGAAATCTGCTTCATCGAAGGTGAAGAAGGGATTCTCAGTTACCGCGGCTACAACATTCACACGCTGGCGGACAACGCCAAGTTCGAGGAAGTCATTTTCCTCCTGTGGAATGGCCGCCTGCCGCGACGCGAGGAGCTCAGCCACTTAAAGTCGGATCTGGTGGCGCATCGTGCCATTCCCAAACCAGTCGAGGATTTCTTAGGTTCGGTGACCAAATCCGAGCCCATGGATGTGCTGCGCACGGCGGTATCGATGCTCAGCCTGCACGATCCCCAGGCGCGTGACATGTCTCCGGAAATCAATGAGCAGAAGGCCATGAAACTGATGGCGCAGACGCCGACCATTGTCAGCACGTTCGACCGCCTGCGCAATGGCCAGCGTGTTATCGAAGGTGATCCGCATCTTAGTTTCGCCGCGAATTTCCTTTACACGCTAACCGGCAAGCGCCCCGACGACGTGATGGAGCACGCGTTCGACGTGGCGCTCACGCTGCATGCGGACCACGAACTGAACGCCTCCACGTTCGCGGCGCGCGTGACGGCGGCCACACTGTCGGATATTTATTCATCCATTACGTCGGCGATCGGCGCTCTCAAAGGTCCACTGCATGGCGGCGCCAATCAGGACGTCATTAAGATTCTGCTGGATGCCGGTACCCCCGAGCGGGCGCAGGCGAAAGTGAAAGAGATGCTGGCGCAGAAGAAGAAAGTGCCCGGCTTCGGCCACCGCGTTTACCATACTGAAGATCCGCGCGCCACGCACTTGCGCGTGCTTTCCGAAGAACTGGGCCGGCGCACCGGGCACACGGATATGTATTTGATGTCGCGCCTGGTGGAGGACACCATCAAACAGGAAAAGCATCTCAACGCCAATGTGGACTTCTATTCTGCGTCCACTTACTATTCGCTGGGCATTCCCGTGGATCTATTTACGCCGGTGTTCGCCATCAGTCGCATGTCGGGCTGGACGGCGCACGTGCTCGAGCAATACCGGAATAACCGCCTCATCCGGCCGCGCGCGGAATACAAGGGCAACCCCGACGGCATGCGCTGGATTCCCATGGCGGACCGCTAACGTGGACGAACGCGCGTACTACACCGAATCGCAGGCCACGAAACCTGCCACGTTGCATTGCCCGTTTTGCAAATCGTCCGAGTCCTACGAACTGCACTGGATGGTCCGCAAGAAAAAGGACCGCCTCCCGCCCGGCGCCGATGAGCGCGACCGCGCCCGCTTTGCGAAATCGCAAAGCTACATGGTGCTGCTGGACGACAAAGTGGCGTGCAAGAATCTTCGCTGCCGGAAGCGGTTCGATATTTCGGGGGTGAAGACGATGGCGTTTCTGAGCGAGTGAGGGGGGAGTGGTGCATTTTCCCGCCGCGGTTCACAATCCGGATTGCCGATAACTCGTCACCATGTCGAAGGTTGTACATGCGAGTGTTAAGTGGAACTGGCGAAACTCGTTCTTGAGTATGTGAAAGCCTTGACATGGCCCGTCACGGCTCTCTCCATCGCTCTCATCTTTCGGCGAGAGATAAGAGCCATTCTTGCGAGGATTCGTAAAGCGGCACTGCCCGGCGGCGTGTCGATAGATTTCGAGGAGCAGATCCTTGAAACCAAAGAACTGGCAACTCGCATTGAAGCTACGCTACCCCCTCCGAATCGGCCAAAGACAGCTGTACTGCCGCTGGTTGCTATGCCGCATTCGGCATAGTAACCACAATGTCGAATGCCGGACTATGCCGCATCGGGTGTTGCCAGCGTTGTCATTACTGCGTTTCAACGTCATTTTGTTCGGCATAATCAGACTGAGTAGGCGTCAACGGAATCGTGCCCGTTTGCTCAAGTCAGTAAACGCTAGGCGACTGATCGTTCTTTACTGCTTTCAGGTAAGCGGCTCGAGGAACTTTCGTTGGTGCAATTTCGATCAGCGGGACGGTCGTGTTGACTGCGGTACGAATTTCGCGTTCGGTAAACGGCGCGAGCCGTAGCACGGCTACGGCTTGGCGTCGAGGAAGCCGTTCACCATTGGGACGATGATGGGTATGCGCTGCATCAGTGTCACGTGGGTGGTGTCGGGCAAGATGGCCAATCGCGACGCGGAGCGCGGCTTCATGTCGCCGTGGATCTCGCCACCCTTTAGGCGAAACATCTCGGCGACATGCGCGAGCCGCACGCCGTCAGCGTCGCCGTGGATGAAAAACATGGGCGTCGTGGTGGCCTTAAGCTTGTCGGCTCCGAAGTCGTACTCTTTCGAGGCCGTGGCGACGATTCGCTGGACGAAGTTCGGAAAGTCGTCCGGAGTCGGACTCAGCTTCTTGTACTCGGCCTCAATGGGCGAGCCTTTGAAAGCGTCCGCCGTGAGTTTCGGGATAGCTTCGAGCGCTTCCGCGATCATGCCGTCACGGCGGAACGTGGACGAAATGATTACTGCCCTTCGCACTTTGTCCGGATGGCGGATCGCACACTGCATCGCCACGGCTCCGCCC
>DATLVQ010000265.1:0-24652 GCA_035577325.1 Bryobacteraceae bacterium
CGCGTCCCGACCAGGCGCGCGTCGGCGTCGGCCCGGCGCTTCTGGGGCGCGTGCTCGATGGCTTTGGACGCCCCATGGATTCTCTCGGCGAGCCGGAAGTTGCCGCATTCTACGATCTCTACAAACAGCCGCCCAATCCGCTTGAGCGTGAGCACATCACCGAGCCGCTGGTCAGCGGGATTCGCGCCATAGACGGACTGCTGCCCTGCGGCCGCGGTCAAAGAATCGGCATCTTCGGCGGCAGCGGCGTGGGCAAGAGCACGCTTTTGGGCGCCATGGCGCGTCACAGTTCGGCGGATGTGAGTGTGATCGCGCTCATCGGCGAGCGCAACCGCGAGGTGCGGGCGTTTCTGGACCATGAACTGGGGCCCGATGGCATGCGCAAGTCGGTTGTGGTGGTCGCGACCTCGGACAGCCCGGCGCCAATTCGGCTGCGCGCATGTTTTGTAGCTCTTGCCATTGCCGAATACTTCCGCGACCAAGGGGCGAGCGTCCTGATGGTGATGGATTCAGTGACGCGCTTCGCCATGGCGCAGCGCGAGATCGGTCTCTCGGCCGGAGAGCCGCCCAGCCAGAAGGGCTATCCGCCGTCGGTGTTCAGCCTGCTACCCAAGATTTTTGAGCGCGCGGGGAATTTCCGGCACGGTTCCATCACAGGATTTTTCACGGTATTAGTGGAAGGCGACGACTTCAACGAGCCCATCTGCGACGCGGTGCGCTCCATGCTGGACGGCCACATCATTCTTTCGCGCGCCCTGGGCGCCGCCGGACACTATCCCGCCATCGACATCCTCCATTCGGTGAGCCGGCTAACCACGCAGATCGCAACGGCCGGGCAATTAGAATCTCTGCGCAAGCTGCGTGAAGCGCTGGCCTCTTATCAGCAGGCGGAAGACCTCATCCAGCTCGGCGCATACGTTTCGGGAACCAACACCAAGCTCGACGCCGTGATCCGCATGCGTCCTGAGTTGTTGCGATTCCTGCAGCAGGATTCACGGGCAGAATGCACCTGGGACGATACCCTGGCCGGCTTGCACAAGCTGGCTTCACTGCTGCCGTGAGGCTGCCGGCGGCAGCCGCTGAGAGACACACATGACGCCATTCAGTTTCCGTCTGGAAAAAGTATTGCGCTGGCGGCAAGCCAGGATGGAGCTGGAGCAGTTCGCGCTGCACCGGCTGGCGGCGGAATACGCGCGCTGGGATTTGAGGCTGGCCGAGATCGAGATTGCCCGGCGTCAGGCGGAACAACTGGTGCGATCCTCCGGGCCGGTGGAGGGCAGCGACCTGGCCGCGCTGGCACGATATCAGCAGCACCTGTGCGATGAGAAAGAGGCTGCCGTCGCGCACCGCAGGAATTGCGAACAAAGAATGGAGCAGCAGCGCACGCTCCTGCTGGCGGCCCGGCGCGAATTCCGTTTGCTCGAAAAGCTTCGTCAGGTACGCCGCGCCGAATGGGAATCGGCCGTCAACCGCGAGTTCGAAGCGCTCGCGGCGGAAACGTATCTGGCCCGATGGGCGCCCCGTCAGCACCAGGAGCCGCAGCACTAGACTCCGCTGACCTTGCGCCCGCTGCGCCGGAGGCCCCGGACCGGATTCACTCCTCCCGGTCCTCGGCCCCCGGCTCTTATTCCTTCCTGGCGGCCATGGTCTTAGGAGCTGAATCGGGCACCGCCATACGCTGGTTGAGGATCACGATATCCACGCGACGATTGTGCGCGCGGCCCTCCGCGGTATCGTTTGAAGCGACGGGCTTGGTGTCGGCGTATCCGGTGACCGAGAAGCGGTCGGAGGGAACGTTGAACTTCCCAGACAGCACGCCCAGCATGGCAATGCTGCGCGCCGCGGATAAATCCCAGTTGTTGCGAAAACGGACCGTATGGATGGGAACTGAATCGGTATTGCCTTCGAGGCGCACCGGGTTGGACAAGCCTTGCAGGACACCCGCGACTTTCTGCAGACTCGGCAGGCTGCCCGGTTCCACCGTATCGCCGCCGGATGGAAAAAATGCCGCCTCGCGCAGGCTGATGACAAGCCCGCGCTGCTCCATCCGCATCTCGATTTTGCCGTTTTTGATGTCGTCTTTGAGCTGGCTGCTGAGGTACTGTAGCGACGGCAGCAGCTCGGCTTCCTCGGCCCGGGGTTTTATTTCCGGCTTAGCGTTCTTCTCGGCGCCGCCGGGTCCTCTCATCTGGGCATTACCTTTTCCCTTTTCGTCCACCGTTCCGCCCATGATTTCGTGGACGGCCGCGCTGACGCCGCCGTTTTCCAGCGCCTCTTTGACAGCATCCGACACCTGCTTGGCTTTGGCTTTGTCAGTCTGCGATGTGGCGAACATCACCACGAAAAACGCAAACAGCAATGTGATGAAGTCGGCGTAGGAGACCAGCCAGCGTTCATGATTCGCGTGCTCGGCGTGCTTTTTGGCGCGTGCCATTTCGTGTTTGGGCTCTATCCTTCAGCCGCCGCAGCCTGCGCCGGGGCCTTGCCTGCCTTCGGCGCCTTGGCTTCCTTCTTCGCATGCGCCTCGCCCTCGTAAGCTTCGAGCTTGCTGCGAATAAGCTTCGGATTCAGCCCCTCCACGATGCCTGCCACGCCTTCCAGCATGAGTTCGCGATTCTGAATGACCTTGTGCATGCGGGCCTTGATCTTGGCTCCCGCCGGGAGAAAGAAGATGTTGGCCGACGCCACGCCGTACACCGTGGCCACGAACGCCACTGCGATCCCATGCCCCACTTCCTCGATGTTCGCCAGATTCTTCATCACCTGGATCAGCCCCAGCACCGCGCCGATGATGCCGATTGTGGGCGCATATCCACCCGCGTTCTCAAACACCTTGGCTTCCTGCTCCGCGTGATGCTCCTCAAGACTGATCTGAAGTTCCATGGTCTTGCGGATCACATCCAGGTCGGTACCATCGACCGCCAGGTTGAGCGCCTTGCGCAGGAAGGGATCCTGGATGGCGTTGGCCTCGTGCTCGAGCGAAACAATTCCGCTCTTGCGCGCTTTAGTGGCGTAACCGATGATCTCCTCGATCATGGCGTGGGGGCTCTCGTCGCCATCGAAGAAGACCAGGCTCAGTTTCTTTACCGCCCCGATGAGGGTATTCATGGGAGTGGTGACCATCACGGCGCCGATGGTCCCGCACAGGACTATGATGGCCGCGGTCACCTGCGACACGTCCCTGACCTTGCCGCCTTCCATCACCAGGCCGCCGAGAATACCGCCGACGGCGAGGAGCAGGCCGCCCAAGCTCGCCAGATCAGGTTTACCGCCGGATTTCTTTGTTGCCTTGGGAGCCGCGTCAGCCATCGATGTCGTCCGGGACGCCGGCCCTTCCGAAAGCCTGCTGGACGTCCTGCTTTCTCAAGGGGCACTCACCGGTACCAGCCAGTATGGATTTGCGAAACCGGATGATCCGCTCGACCACCTCTTCCGCCGATTCGAGTACTACTATCTTCTGGCCAGTGGTTAAAGTCACGACAGTATCGGGGGTAACTTCCATGTGCTCGATAAGATCCGAGTTCAGCACCAACGGGGCGTGATTCAAGCGTGTGAGCTGGATCATATGGGTCGGCCGTCTTCTTTCTTATCGGCACTTTCCCCTATTATTTTGGGCAATTTACCGTAACATTAACCGAGGAAACACCTTATTTTCCGAAAAAGTGGCGAACCCGGGCCGATAAGCAGTGTAGAGAGATGAACGACCGGCATACGAATTCGACCGAACGGGCGCGCCGCATTCTGGACGCCTGGGAGCGCATGGAGCTGTCGGAGATCCAAGCCGAGCTGGTCTTGGCGGAGAGTGACGGCGCCCGGACGGGCGATACCAGCTCCGAGGAGCACGAGCGTCTGGACTTGTTGGGGGGGATAGCCGGGCAATTGCGCCAGGATTTTTCGCGCGTGCCACGCGTAGCCGAGGCCGGCGAACGCACTGCCCTCTGCTTCCGCCTGCTGCAGCACCTGGCGGAGACCGGCGAGCATGCCTCTATTCGATCTGAAAAGCTTTCTTTTTTCCCGTGCTCACAATCTGCCCGGCGAATTTCCGCTTGCCATTGAGCAGCCCGTCTAGCGGTTGCTCGATGGGATGATCGAACGTCAGAACGTTTCCTTCCTTCAGCTCCAGCAGATCGCGCACACGCAACATCGGGCCGGCCAGGTTGGCTTCCAGAGTGAATTTGGCCTCGCGCAGCAGTCCTAGAATTCGCGCCTGGTCCGCCTCGCTGGCCTCCACCTTGCGGGGCGCCGACTGCGCGTCGTCTTCCCCTTGCATGGCCAGGATTTCGGTCGGGACCGCCAAATTCATTTGCCCGCCGCCTTCTTCGAGTTTGATCTCGAAGCTCATCGTGACCATAGGCTCGTGCGGCGCGTGGATCAAGCGTGCTTCTTTTCCCACCGACTCGAGCGTAAGCGTGACCGGGACTACGTCCTTCCAAGCCTCGGCCAGCGCTTGCAGAATGATGCGGAAGAGACCATCGAGAACGTTCTGCTCGATTTCCGTGATTTCACGGTTGGCCGCCGTGCCGGGCTTGCCGTTACCACCGAGTAAGATTTCAATAATGGGAAATATCAGCGATGGATTCAGCTCGAGAACAGCGTTGCCCTCGTACGGCTGCATACCCACCGATACGACGCAAGTGGGCGTAGGCAAGCCGCGCAGAAACTCACCGTACGAGAGGTGGTCGATCGCCAGCAGCTGAGCCGTGACACTCGAGCGCAGATAAGCCGAGAGGCTAGAGGTCACCCGGTACAAGAATTTCTGCTTAAGCGCGTCTATCGCGCGCATGTGCGAGCCCGGCGTCTGGCCCGGCTTGCGGAAATCAAATGCCATGATCTTCGCGTCCGGCGCGCCATCGGCAGTGGCGAGTCCGCCCTGCGAGATAGCGTGAATTTTTTGCGGCTGTTCCTGGCTCATGATGTCTTCAACCGAGAAAATCGAAAAGGCTAGTGCGCGGCTGCTTCGCCTCTGCGGCGAGCGACGTGTTCAGCTGGGTGCTGCCCTGCGCCAGCGCGATCGACGCCTGTGTAATGTCCGCGTCCTGGATCTGGCTCAGATCGGTCTGCAGCTGGACCTGATAGCGGCTCGAATAGTCTTGCGCGTCCTGAATCCGGCTTTGCACGGATCCGTAGAAGCTGAGCTGCGTGTTGAGGTAATCGTTGGCCGTGTGCAGTGAGTTGAGGGCGTTGGCGATGCCGGGTTGATCGTTATTCTGCAAACTCACGCGCAGAGTGTTTATAGCGGCAAAGACGTTGTCGGTCGCAATGGAGTCGTCGGGGTTGCGATGATCGAAAATATCCTGCGCCGTCCGGGCCACGGTGAAGGAGACGCCAGTTGCGTCGGTGATCTGCCGCGTTGCGACGGGCGTAATCAGACGGTCCACGCCGGTGGGCGCGGTCAAGTCCAGACTGTAGGAAGCGTTCTGCGCCTGGTCGCCACTAAAAACGTACCGTCCGTGAACCTGGGTCTGGCTCAGCCCAACCATCTGCTGCAGAATGCTGGTAACTTCCAGCGCGATCGACTGGCGTTGCGAGGCCGTCTCGGTTGTGTTGGCGCCTTCGAGCGCCAGGCTCGTCACCCGGTCCATTAACTGAGTGCCCGTCTCCAGCGCCTGCTCAGCCGAGTCGGTTTCGGTCTTGACCACGCTGAGGTTATTGGTGACCTGCGCATTCCTGTCCAGATCGGCGCGGACGCGCATCAGCGCCTCCAGTTGATCGGGAGAGTCGGAGGGTTGCGAAATCTTCAAACCGGAGGAAATCTGGCGCGTGGCGGTGTCGATCTGCGACTGCACGCGCGAAAGATCGGCCAGGAAAAGCTGCGCGGATGGATTAACGCTTGGGATCATAGTTATGGCTCACTTTCCTCATGGCGTCGGGAGCATGTTGATGGTGGCCTGGGTCAGTTCGTCAAGGATCGAGACCATTTTCGAGGCGGCCGTGTAGGCCCGTTGAAACTCGACCATCGTCGCCGCTTCCTGATCCAGATTCACACCAGAGGACTGGCTGCGTAGATTGCGCGCCTGGGCCACGGTCTGCTGCTGGACAGCCAACTGCGTCTGGGCATCCTGCGATTGCCGGCCCACGACGGACGCCATATTTCCGTAGAATTCCGCGTAACTGAAGCCGTTGATCTCATCCGCCGGACTCCGCGGAGAGGCCAGGGCGGCCAGCCGCAGCGCGATGCCGTTTGAAACCAGAGGCGGTCCTGGATCGATGGCGGCGAGCTGGTCGGGCGTCATGGCGTTGTTTACTTTTAGAGTTTGCGCGATGGCGCTCGGAGTGGCGCCATTGTAAGTAAACAGTGGAATGCCGGGCACCGCCGGCGGGCCGCTCGAGATATCGCCAGATGTGAGAATCTGGTTCACGCGGTCGGCCACGCTTTTCGCCAGTAAATTTAAATCGCCTTGCTGATAGGCATTGCCGCCCACCGATGGCAGTACATTGTTGTACGTGTCGAGCAAACCAGCGAGCTTCCCCTGCGAAATATGTGCTGTCACGTCTTGCCCTTGGCCATCTAGAATGCGGGCCGGAGGCGTTCCGCCCACAATGGTAGCGGGAGCACCCGCGGGAGTGGAGAAACTGACGGAGAGATTGTATTGATTGGCGCCGATCACCAATGGCGTCTGCCCACCCAGGAGCACTGTAAGCGAGCCATCCGACTGCGTAAGGGCGGTGACGTCTCCGAATTCCGACAATTGCTCCAGCGTCGCGTGCATCTGGGCGTCCAGACCTGCGTCCTGCGTATTGCCTTTCAGCTTCTGAATGTTGTCCGCCTGCAGCTCCGCCGCCAGCTGGTTGATGTGGTCGACGGTCTGCTGGAGTTGCTGCCCGGTTCCGCTGAACAACTTCGTCAAATTCGCGGACGTCTGCTGGAAAGCCAGAGCTAACTGATTGGCACTATCGACGACCGCCTGCCGCGAGGCGCCGCTGTCAGGAGTGACACTCCATGAGGAAAAATTCTGAAAAAGCGTGTTGAGCGCGCCTGGGATGCCGGAATCGCTGCTCACGTTGAAGTTGAGTTCCAGATCGGAGAGACTCTGCGCCTTTTGCTCAAGCGTTCCCAGCGAAGAAAATTGCTGGCGCACGTTTTGCTCGGCGAACTCATCGCGTGCGCTCTGGAGATTGCCTGCGCTGACTCCGCCCGGGAGACCCAGGTTAGGCTGAAACGGCAGCGCCGAAAGGTTCACGGATTGGCGCGCGTAGCCGGGCGTGGAGGCGTTGGTGACGTTGTTCTGAACCGCGTCGAGGACGGTTTGGTAGGCGCTCAACGCGCCGGCGGACGAAGACAGTGCGGCAAACAGGCTCGACATTTATCAAACCTCCAGCGACACGTGCCGCGATGGTTCCGGCGTTGCCGGCGTGCCATTCGCGGTGTAGCCCGACACCATGCAGGCAGCCATGTGCATCCATCCCATGTGAAATGCCGCGGCGCTGTCGAGCAGCATCGCCACCCGCCCGATCTCCGCCCGCAATGCCGCCAGTGGCTTCGCCAAGGCCGCTTTTCGTTTCGGTTCGCCGCCCGGCAGGCCGGCCACCAGAATCCGCAGCGCGCTCAAAACTTCATCGAGGCGTTCGCGGCAGGCATCTACATTTCCGGCGGTGGGATCGATTAGCTTCTCCTGCGCTGCATGCACCATGGCATGGAGTTGCTGAATTGCCGAGGCTGGTTCGGACGGCGGCACGTCGAACTTCAGAGTGGTCGCGACACCATTTTGCCCTTTATCGCGCCGCATCGGTCCTCTCCAATGCGTCGCGCACAAGCGCCTGGCTCGCCGATCGAGCACTCACGTTGTACTGGCCCGAGCGATATTCCGCGGCGAGTTTCTCGACGCGCTGCGCTCTCTCGGCCATATGTGTCGTGATGGCTTGGGAAACGGTTCCCGCCAGGCTCGATATCTCGGCGCGATCGCCGCCGGCGGTCTCCGTGACTTGCGCGCCCGCCGCGGATCCCGTGCGGCCCGTCTCATAGGCCCCGGGAGCACGTCCGGGCTGCGGCCCGCCAGCTCCATTCAGATTGCGATCTTCAACCCTCATTCCGTCTCCTCGTTACACGTCCGCCGGGGAACTAATGCCTGAGTCTTTTAACGCCCGGCCCATCGCCTGCAGCGCGCTGCGATGCATCTGTGATACCCGGCTTTCATTCACACCCATCACGCCGCCGATTTCCTTCATGGTCATGTGCTGGCAGTAGTGCAGCCGGATGACTTGCTGGTGGCGCGCCGGAAGGTCATCGAGGAGACGGTCCAGCACCTCGCGCAACTGCCGCTGCGAGCAGATGTGATCGGGGTCGGTTTCAGGGCCGCTGATGGGATCCGGCGTTTCACCACCATCGCGTTTTGTGGGCTGCGCCGCGCTGGTGCGGCTCAAGGCCAGGCTCCGGCTGCGCATCTCCACTGCCGAAACCATGAGCTGGTCGCACAATTCTTCTTCGGTGGGCGAACGCTGCAACGACGCCGTCAATTCCTGCCGCGCAGCGCTCACTTGCTTCTGCCAGCGTCGCAACTTGCGTGGCGCCATGTCCTGGCGTCGCAGGCTGTCGAGCATCTCCCCTTCAATGCGATAACGCGCGTAGATGGAAAATGGCACCGAAGCCGCGGGGTCGTAGTTACGTCCGGCGCTGACCAGCCCAAGCAGACCCGATTGAGCCAAGTCGTGCAACTCCACGCAGGCGCTCGCCGGAAGCGCTCCGTACATGCGCCGGGCGATGGAATCGACCAGTGGCAGGCAATCAAGAATCAGGTCGTGCGCCGCGCGTGTGTCGCCCGTTGCCGGCGCATACCTTCGTGCATCCATTCCGCTTGCAGCGGCCGGAACCGGCGGCGGCTGGACAGGCACATCGACTGCTTCCACCATCAGCTCGTTCTCCATTCATCCGTGGCTGGGGGCCGGCGGTTCAGTACGTACCAGACCAGAACCGCAAATATCAGGAATTTTTCGCATTGACCCGCGCTGACAAACAGGCGGCAAAACGGCACATCGAATAGATAGGTTAACCGCGTACTGTCTTACGTACAATATTGCAAAAGGTGCATTGGAAACCGCTAACCAAGCGCATCGGATCCGGCCCTTGGAATTTACGGTAAAAGTCGGTGATTTAACTCTAACCGTTCGAACAATAGTGTCGATATTAGCCAGTACATGCGCCATGACACTCGTCTTCTGTGGATTCGGACCGCCACTCCCGGACCCGACTACGTTGGGTTGTTCGAAAGCCTTAATTCCTTCGTAATCCAGGTGGCGCTTAGCGCCAGCGAGGCGTTGGCCCGGCTGGAAGCGGAACCTGCCGATGTTGTCTTTGCGGAATTTCCTTTGGCTGCCTGGCAGCCTGCGGAATTGCTCGATGCCATCCAGAACGCCAACCCCCGCGTGCCGGTTCTGATCCGCCAACCCGAAGGCACGGTGGCCGATGCCGTCCGCCTTATCAAACTCGGCGCGTACCATTTTATGAGCGGCTCGCTCAACGATCAGGAGCTGATCACATACCTGCAAAAGGCTGTGGAGAAGCATCGTCTGCGGAATTCGGCATGCGCGCCGCAAGTGCCGGACGCCGAGCCCTGGAAGCATTTTCTGATTGGTG
Source organism: Bryobacteraceae bacterium (assembly GCA_035577325.1). Lineage (GTDB taxonomy): Bacteria > Acidobacteriota > Terriglobia > Bryobacterales > Bryobacteraceae > QHXW01. The sequence goes on from DATLVQ010000265.1 coordinate 9,572, forward strand.
AGAGCCGGCCCATTCGCGATGTCGAGAACATGATCCGTCTGGCGGGGCCGAAGCGTTCCACCGTGCTGATCTCCGGCGAAACCGGCACGGGCAAAGAGCTGGTCGCACGCGCCCTGCATCAGGCCAGCCCCAGGGCGAACCTGCCTATGGTGGCGGTGAATTGCAGCGCCCTTCCAGAAAACCTCCTCGAAGCCGAACTGTTCGGGCACGTCCGCGGCGCTTTCACTGGAGCCCTGCAGCAGCGCACCGGCCGCTTTGAGCAGGCGCACAATGGCACCATCTTTCTGGATGAGATCGGCGAGCTGCCGCTCGAATTGCAAGCCAAGCTTCTGCGCGTCCTGCAGGAGCGCGAGTTCCAGCGCGTGGGGAGTTCGGAAACCATTCGCGTGGATGTTCGCATCATCGCTGCTTCCAACGTCGACTTGCGCGAGAAAGTGAACCAGGGCGCATTTCGCGAAGATCTCTTCTATCGCCTCAACGTCGTGCCGATCGAGATGTCGCCCCTGCGCCAGCGCGTTTCCGACATCCCACTTCTCGCGCATCATTTTCTGGAAACGATCTGCCACCAGGAAACGGTACCTGTGAAACGCATTTCCCGGGATACTTTGGACCGCCTGTGCGTCTACCCGTGGCCGGGAAATATCCGCCAGCTGCAAAATGCCGTCGAGATGGCGGTGGTGCTGAGCGGGAACCGTACGGATCTGTGTCCGGCCGACTTCCCTCTGGCGACATCCGCCGGACGAAAAGCGCTCGCCGCCGTGCCTCCGCAAGCCATTATTCCCGAAGGCGGCCTCGATTTCGATCTGGCCGTCGGCAATTTTCAGCGCACCCTCATCGAGCAGGCGATTCAAAAAAGCGGAGGCAACAAGACGCTGGCTGCCGACCTGCTCCGCATGAAACGCACCACGCTGCTGGCAAAGCTGCGTAACATCGAGCACGCTAACGTAGTTTCGATCAAGTCGGCGTAAGCTCACTCTGGAAGGTTTCGCGTTAGACACCGGGCGCTGACACCCGCCTCGCCGAACGCTGACGGCGTGTTGACTGCTTTGAGCGGCACACCCATCTGCCTCGCCCCCGCTATGCGTGACTCACGTGCTCCCGGCTCAGCTCATGCACCTTCAGTAACAGTGTCACTTCGTTCTGTGGTATCCGCAGCGCCGCCGCGATCGTTTCCGGCGTTTCACCGCGGCGCCTCATACGCAACACCTGGCCACGCTTATTTAAGTTGAGCGACTGCCCGGGCTGGGCCGCAGGCGCCGGCCGCTCTGTCTCCTCCAGTTGCGACTGCATGCGTTCGGCCGCTTCGGCCATTAGAGCCAGGCGGTTTTCGAGTCTCTCGTGCCGTTCCAGACCGCGGCGGGAGAGCGTGCGCATTTCCAGGTGCACGATGAACGCATAGAGCAGGCAGCTCCCCGCCAGCGCCAGCACACCGTACATTTCAATGGGATGAGTCAGCGAAAGCCAGTCGGGAATCATTCACGCCTCCTTCACGGGTACATTGGTCGTTTGCAGCCGTTCAGCGCGGCTGACAATTTGCTGGACGCGCACGCCATAGTTGCCGTCCACCACCACCACTTCGCCGCGCGCGATCACGCAGTTGTTGACCACCACTTCGACAGGCTCATTGACCGTGCTTTCCAACTCGATGATCGAGCCCGACGTCCACTTCAGCACCTGTTGGAGCGGCATCTGCGTCTTGCCAAACGACACGCTCACCGGCAGTTCCACATCCAGCAATAAATCCAGCGTTCCGGAGTTTTTCGGCGTCTCGTCGGCCGCCTCGTTCATTTCCGCCATTTTCCTGTTCTCCTCTATCTCTGTGCCGACCAGCGCCGTTCAATGTACGTGCGCAGCCGTAAAATACCTTGCGATTTCAACTGGGCGATACGCGACAAATGCATCTGCGTGATTTCGGCGATTTCGCGCAGCGTCGCCTCTTCGTGGTAATAGAGGCTCAGCACCGTGCGTTCCATCTTGGGCATCTGTTCGATAGCCTGGGCGAGCAGGCGCTCGAGTTCGGCGCGCTCCAGCGTCGTCGACGGCAGCTTTTCTTCCGAGTCCGGTATGAAACTCAACCGGTCACCCTCCTGGTCTTCGGATGCAAATTCGAGGCTGCCAATCGTGAGCCCGTGCACTTCGAACAGCCACTGCTGATATTCTTCCAGGCCGACTTCCAGCTCAGCCGCGATTTCCTCTTCGCCCGGCGCTCGTCCAAGGCGCTGCTCCAGCGTGTTAATGGCCGCCTCAATCTGCTTCGCGCGCCGGCGCTTGTTCTTCGGCGCCCAATCCATCTCGCGCAGGCTGTCGAGAATCGCGCCACGGATCTTGTGCTCTGCGTACGTCTTGAGCTGCACCCCCTGCGCCGGATCGAAATGGTCTACTGCGGCAATTAGCCCGATCACACCGGTAGAAATCAAATCGTCGAGGCTGATGTTGTCCGGTAAGCGCTCGTGGATGCGGCGCGCAATGAGCCGCACCTGGGGCAGGTGCTCCAAGATGAGCCGTTCCCGCTCGGCCGTGGTCTCCTCTTCGGTCTGATACGTGTACATATTTGCCGCTCAGGCACTCCGCTTCACGCCGCGGAAAGACTTCTCTCCTTGTGCGCTTCGAGTACCGTCTCGAGCAGGCGGCCGACCGTCGCCGGCTCGATGTCCTCCGGAATTTGTTGTCCCGTGCCCAGGAACGACACTGGCTTGCCCGTGCGCGCCGATTCGCTCACAATGGCGCCCAGCGACGACGTCTCATCGATGTGCGTAAAGATTAATTTGGACGGAGCGAAGACTTCGAAGCGGTCGATTGTGCGGCCGAGGTCGGCACTGCGCATCGAAGCCGGCGCCGCCAGATGTACCTCTGCGCGGTTTTCATGCGACAGAAAATGCGCCAGTTCGGCTGCCTCGCCCATCTCATTCGCGGCATAGCCCTGCGTGTCAATTAGGATCAATCCTTTTTCGCGATTGGCCTCGAGCGCCTGTTGGAGTCCCCGCGTCGTTTCCACGGCATCAAAACCGGCGCCTAGAATCGCGGAGAACGTCCGGAGCTGTTCCACCGCTGCCACACGCCGCGTGTCGGTCGTAATCAACTGCACGCCGCGAGCGCAAGACAAACCATAGCGCACCGCCAGCTTTACCAGCGTCGTCGTCTTCCCGCAGCCCGGCGGGCCAACCAGCGCCAACACGCGCGCCTGGTCGTCCGTTGTCTCGATACCTGCATCCACCGAGACCAAGCTCTCCAGTTCCGCGCGAACCGCGTGCTCAATCGATTCGCCGTCGAATCGCTGCTTCCCGCGCATCCTCGGCAAAGCATCGTTCTCCAGGCGCTCGTGCGCGCGTTTCATGATTTTCTTTGCGATATCCACCGAGAAATCGTTCTGCACCAGGCGCGAGAAAGCCCCGGCGAATTCCGGCGCGGGAATCGCCCACTGTGAGGCTTGGGCGTTGAGCGCGCTGCCCATCTCCTCCAACTGTTTCCGCAGGCGTGACAGCTCGCGCATCACCGGATCTTCAACCGGCGCTTCTACAGCAGTCGCCGCCTTCTGCGGAGCCGGCGCCGCGGCTGCGGCTCCCGGCAGCACGGCGAATACGACTTCGTACTCACCCAACTCCTGTGCTTCGGGCGGCGCCTTGCGGCTGCTTACCAGCAGCGCATCGGGGCCCATCTCGCGGCGCGCCTGTTCCATCGCGGCTTCCACCGACGGGGCGAAATACGATTTCACTCTCATGCCCGGTTACTCCTTATATAGATGTGTTCTCTCGGAATCACTGAACCAGCCCCTGCGAGACGACTTTCACTTCCGCCGGCACTTCGTTGTGCGACAGGAAAACCACGTTGGCCCGTGAGGCCTCCGCGATCTGTCGCAGGAAATGCCGCGCGCCGCTGCTGGTCACGGTCGCCACCGGCGTCTCGGGTGTTCCAATCTTCTGCTCGATACGTTTCAAAATGTCGCGAATGGCCTGCGGCGCCATCGTGAGATGGCTGTTCTGCTCCCCATGTTGCACGGCTCCCTCAATGGCCTGCTCGATCGAAGGATCGATAAAGTACGCGGGCAGATCGCCGGTCGTGTTCAAGTAGGGTTTGACTACCGTCCGACGAATCGCCTGGCGTACGTACTCGGTCAATAGGATCGGATTGCGCGTCGAAGTCGCCGCTTCGCTCAGCGCTTCCAGAATGGATACGCCGTCGCGGATCGAGACGCGCTCGCGCAACAGATTCTGCAGCACCCGCTGTACCGTAGCCAGGGGCAGCAGTTTCGGCGTCAGTTCTTCCACCACTTTCGGGTTTTCGACTGCCACGCGATCCAGCAGCTTTTTGGCGTCCTGCCGCGAAAACAATTCGTGCGCGTGCCGGCGAATCAGCTCCGCCAGATGCGTGCCCAGCACGCTCACGGGGTCAACCACGGTATAGTTCGCACGGCGCGCACGTTCCGCCTGATCCGCGGGAATCCACCAGGCCTGCATGCCAAAGGCCGGCTCGCGCGTGGCCTGCCCTCCAAGGGGCGCGGCGGATTTGCCTACCGGGATGGCGAGTTCGCAACCCTGCGGCATTTCGTAACGCGCAATTTCGATGCCCTTGAGCGAGATCAGATATTCGCGCGGCTTCAGTGAAAGATTGTCGGCCACCCGCACCGGCGGGAAGACATAACCTAGGTCGCCGGCCAACTGCCGCCGGATACCGGAGATTCGGCGCAGCAGCGGAGAGTTTTTTCCGCCCTCTACCAGCCGCACCAGTCCAAGCCCTACTTCGACGGCCAGCGGCTCGATCCGCAGTACCGTGTCCAGATCTTCGCGCGCCGGCGCCGCCTTTGTTTCGGTGACGTTTTTGGCTGCGATCCCGCGCTTCCGCATGCGCCAGGCCGACGTGCCCATGCCCGCCCCCAGCAGCAGAAACGGTATTTTTGGCAAACCCGGAAACAGCGCCAATGCCAGCAGCACGCCGCTCGCCAGCATCAGCGGCTGCGGATTGCCGAAAACCTGCTTGCGAAAGTCCGTACCCAGCCTCGAATCCGAGCTGGCGCGCGTCACGATCAAGCCGCCCGAAATCGAAATCATCAGCGCCGGAATTACCGTTACCAGGCCGTCGCCGATGGTCAGCACGGTGTACGTCTCGATGGCGCGCCGGAAATCCATGCCGTGCTGCAACACGCCAATCAGAAAACCGGCGATGATATTGATGCCCGTAATCAAGATGCTGGCGATCGCGTCGCGCTGCGTGAATCGCGAGGCTCCGTCCATGGCGCCGTAAAATTCTGCTTCGTTGACCAGCTGCTTGCGGCGCTGCCGAGCTTCGGATTCATCGATCAGCCCGGCATTCAAATCCGAGTCGATGGACATCTGTTTGCCCGGCAACGCGTCCAATGTGAAGCGGGCCGTCACTTCCGAAATGCGCACCGCGCCGTGGTTGATCACGACGTACTGAATCGCGATCAGCACCAGAAAAATCACCGCGCCGATGATGTAATTTCCACCCACTACGAAGTTGCCGAAAGCCTGAATCACGTCGCCCGCGGCCCCGGTGCCGGTGTTGCCGTAGAGCAGGATCAGGCGCGCGGATGAAATATTTAGCGCCAGCCGAAACAAAGTGAGCAACAGCAATGTAGTGGGAAAAACGCTGAACTCGACCGGCCGCGTGATGTACATCGCGACCATCATCACGATCACCGACATCATGATGTCGGTCACGATCAGGATGTCCAGCATGAAGCCGGGCAGCGGCGTGATCAGCGCGATCACGATCGCCAGCACGGCGATCGGCACGCCGAGATCGCTCGCGCCGGAGAAGTTAATCCCGCCAAACCCTTTCCAAACTGCCGGTGCCGTGATGGCCTTTGTCTGCGCCAATTCCAGTTGCTCCTAACCTTATGCGGGCAGCCGCCCGTTCATCAGCCGGTATACGTACGCCAGAATTTCAGCCACCGCGCGGTAGAGATGCGCGGGAATTTCCTGTCCGATTTCCGCCGACTTGTACAGCGCCTGCGCCAGCGGCGGATTCTCGATCAGCGGAACCTGGTGCTCGATCGCGCGCTGCCGGATGCGCAGCGCCAGATAGTTCTTGCCTTTGGCCACTACTCTGGGAGCCGTGGCCCAGTCGAGCTGATAGCGGATCGCCACTGCATAATGCGTCGGGTTCACGATTACCGCGGTAGCGGTCGGAACCTGCTTCATCATGTTGCGGCGTATACGATCGCGCATCAGCCGCCGGATCCGCATCTTCATCTGCGGATTCCCTTCCGATTCCTTGAATTCCTCTTTGATGTCGTGGCGGCTCATGCGCAGGTCCCGTGCATACCGGCGTTTCTGCCGCATCAGGTCGATCGTGCCGAACAACATGAATAAGGCAGCGCCTCTCCATAGCAGAGCGGTCAGGGAAGTCCCCACCACTTGCGCTCCCGTTTCAACGCCCCCGAGCGGCAAAACGAAAAATTCGGCAAAACGGTCGCGGCAGATCACATACACCGCGGCTCCAAACAGGGGAAGCAGTACCAGGGCCTGGATCAGCGCCGGCAAGTTTTGGCCTGGTATCTCCCGCAGCTTGGCAAGCGGGCTCAACCGCTTGAAATCCGGAGCAACCTTGCTCATGCTGAATCCGAATCGCGATACGGCCATCTGCGCCGCGAAAGTGATTACCAGTAGCGTCCCGCCAGCGATGACCAGTGGCATGAACAGGCGAAACAGCAAGTCGCCGGTCATGCGGACAAAGTCGGAAATCTGAAGATCCGGAGCAAACGCCCGGCCGATCAGAAAGCGCGTGGTTTGCCGCGCCTGTTGCAGCCATACGCCGCCCCAGCGCGCCAGAATCGCCGTGAATGCCAGGAATTGGGCCGCGGCCACGAACTGCTTCGCCGTGGGGAATTGTCCCTCGCGGCGAGCGCGCTCCACCCGCCGCGCTGTCGCCTGCTCTGTTTTTTGACCCTTATCGCTCATTTCGATACTTCAAAATCCTGCGATCGCGCTCACACGCCCTAGCACTTGTTCGGCATAGCCGCGATAAACGCGCGGGAACAACACCGCCATCGTGGCCAGCAGCCCCATCGCCAGCATCATCTTTATTGGGAACGCCAGCGTCAGCAGCTGTAGTTGAGAGTTGAGTCTGCCCAGCAGGGCTAGCGCGAGGTCCACCAATAACAGCAGCGCGAGCGCCGGCATCGCCAGGCGTAGCCCAACAGAAAACATGCCGGAAGCCAGCCGTAAGATCTGTTCCGCGCCCGCCGGAGCCAGGGCGAACGATCCGGCCGGAAAGACATCAAGCGATCGCGCAAATGCTCGGATAACCTGGCGATCCAGCCCCAGCGCAAAGAACAGCAGACCCGCCGTTAGTTGCGCGAACACCACCAGAATCCCCGAGTCCGCCTGTGTGGAGGGATCCACCATCGACGCGTATCCATAGCCGGCCTGCAATCCGACGATCTGCCCGGCCAGCAGGAACGATTCGTTCAGTACCGCCACGGCAACCCCGATCGTCAGCCCCAGGGCGAGTTCCGCCAGTAGCGCCACCACCAGGCCGCCAATATACGGTTCCGTCAGATTCACGTGCGGCCATCGCGGAAACAATGCCAGCGTGAAACTGAATGCGAGAACGGCTCGCGCCATCTCTGGACCGGCGTTGATGCCGGGTAGCGGCACAAAGATGAATGCACCAGCCACGCGCGCCAGCACCAGCACGAAGCCGAAGACTGTCGCGAGCGGAAGTGTCAGTTGAGCAGGCACGCGTTTACCGGGCGTAGCGGCCCAGATCGCTCAGGATGAGGATCGTGTAGCCCGTCATTTTTCGGAGCATCCACGGCATCAGCAGCACAATGCCGAACAAGAACGCGACCAGCCGCGGAATCGTGCTGAACCCGGTGTCCTGAATCGACGTCACGATCTGGATCAAGCTGATTACGATGCCCGCCAGAAAGCCGATGATCAGCAGCGGCGCGCCGAGCCATAGCGTCATCATGAGCGCCTGGCGAAGGACTTCGACAACGAATTCGGGAGTCATTTTCGTCTCACGTATAGAAACTTTTCATCAGCGATCCCAACACAAGATTCCAGCCGTCCACCAGAACGAAAAGCAGAATCTTGAAGGGGGCCGAGATCATCACTGGCGGCAACTGAATCATACCGATCGAGAGCGTTACCGACGCCACCACCAGGTCAATGACCATAAACGGCAGAAAAAGCACGGCTCCAATCTGAAATCCGGCTTTCAACTCTGAGAGGATGTACGCAGGAATGAGCACTTTCAAATCGAGATCCGCCGGCGTCCGCGGCGCGGGAGAGTGCGTGACGTCCAGAAACAGCGCGATATCTTTCTCGCGCGCGAAACGGCCAAGGAAACTTTTGAGGGGTTTCGCGCCTGCGTCGAAAGCCTGTTCGTAGCTGAGCTGGTTCTTCTCCATCGGTTCCCAGCCCTTGTGGTAAATCTCCGATGCCACCGGATTCATGATCAGGATGGTCAGAAACATCGACAGGCCGATCAGCACCTGGTTGGACGGAGTCGATTGCGTGCCGAGGGCCTGCCGCAGAAAATGTAGCACCACCGTTATGCGCAGAAACGGCGTAATCGACATAACCACTGCGGGCAGAAGCGTCAACAGCGTTAGCAGAATGATGATCTGCATGGGGACGCTGAGCGAGGTTCCCGCGGCGCCATTCGTCGTGGTCACACCGCCGAATAACGGCGATGCTGGCAGCGGCGCGGCGTGCATGGCCGCCGCGAACGCCGGCAAAAAATAGATAAACCCAATCCGGCGCGCCATCTTGCCGCCGATCATTGCACGGCTCCCGCGCGCGGCTGTCCGATTTCCAAATCCGCCGCCTGATTCCACGGCACGCTTTCCACCAGTGTGCAGCCCGATGGGGATAGCGCGAGCAATATGGCGTGGTCGGAAACGCGTATCAGATGCACGGAATGCTGCGGCGTCAGCGGCAGGCGCGCAATGGCCTCCAAATGCCGGTTTGTTTTGCGACGCACCGGTCCAGTGAACCGCGCAAGACCGCGGCTGCGAAGCAGCCATAGCGCGGCCCCGAGGAGCCCTAGCACCAGAAATACCGCCAATATCTGTTGAAACATCACGCTCTCGGCTCGAACACCGTAATGCGAACGCCCGCGTTTTTTTCGAGCGCCACCACTTCGCCTCGGCACACCGGCGCTCCAGCAACGTATAGGTCGAGATAGTCTCCGGCGGTCTTGGTCATGGGAATGATGCTGCCGACGCCGAGTTCCAGAATGTCGCGCAGCCGCATCATCCGGCGGTCCAGTTCGATCACTACCTCCACCGGCACATCCGCAAACGGCGCCACTTCCGCCAGAATGTAATGGGGCGTCATCTTACGTTTGCTTCAGATTCATGGTGTCTTGCGTGAGCGTGTCGGTCGTCGTGATTACCTTGGCTGCGGCTTCGTAGCCGCGCTGATAGACGATCAGGCTCGTAAATTCGTGCGCGATATCCACTGTCGAGGACTCGAGCGCGCCCGATAACACGTTGCCGCGGCCGCCCGTGTTGGCGGTGCCGATCGCCGGAATCGCGGTGTTGGAGCTGACTTGAAAATTGTTGTCGCCTACTGAAGTCAGCGAGTCGGGATTGCGAATCGATGCCAGCGCCAATTGCGCGACCGCAACCTGCTTCCCATTCGAAAACTGGGCGAGAATTTCGCCCCCGTCGGAGAGCGATACATGCGTCAACTGGGCCGCCGCGATGCCGTCCTGGGCTACCGCCGAGACCGCCGTTTGCTGAGCGAACTGCGTGACGCGTCCCACCAGATCGGGCGTGTAGAGAGACCAGGTGACTTTAAGATCCGACGCACCATCTTTAAGGCCGGCTATATCGACCGGTATGACTCCATTTGTCGCGGGCGGCGGTGGCGGTGGCGTGAGCAGAACGCCGTTGGGGCTAAAGGTCAGCGTGCCGGAGGCGCCGGGAATCGGAAACGGCGTTCCCGCCGTGCCCGCGCCAACCTCCTCGCCGGGAATCGTAACCGCGTAGGTCCACGTGTTCGCGGCCGTCTTGGTAAAGTTTACGGTCAAAACATGTGAAACGCCAAGCGAATCCACCACCTCGATCGGTGTCGTGAAACTGCCGGCCGCCGTTCCCGCTGTTGCCGATGCGTCGAGATTGATATCCACCGACATGTTTGACGTCGCTAGCGGGGCCCGGAGCGTGCCCGACGGGATCACGATGTCGCTGATGACGCCATTAGTGTTCAGTACGCCATTGCTCATGGTCCAGCCCTGCACTCTCTCGCCGGTAGCCGTCATCAGGTTGCCGCTCGCGTCTACCTTGAAGTTGCCGGCGCGCGTATAACTCACCGCGCCTGTCGAAGGGTCGCGCACCACGAAAAAGCCATCGCCCTGAATCGCACCGTCCAGCGCGCCTGAAGTGGTCTGAATCGCGCCCTGCGTGAACTCGTGCGAGACCCGCGGCTTCCCTGTTCCAAGTCCCACCGACGATCCGTTCCCAAGGCCTAGATTCTGTGCCACGAGGTCGTAAAACGAGACCACGCTGGACTTATAGCCGGTCGTGTTCAGGTTGGCCAGATTCGTTCCCACTGCGTCCACCCCTACTTCGTTGGCGGCAAGCCCTGTGAGCGCTGCTGAAAATGACGTAAACATTCCGATCCTCCTTTGTTCTCGCTTACGGTTGCACGGGTCCGTTCGCCGGTGGATTACTTCCGGGCTGCCCGCTGTTCCCTAAGTCCTGCTTGATGGATTGCAGGTTGGTATTCACGTTGATCATCTGCTCGAGTTCGCTGAACTGCGCCAGCTGCGACAGGAACTGCGTTCCGTCGGCCGGATTCAGCGGATCCTGGTTCTTAATCTGCGTGACCAGCAACTGCAGGAACGTCTGCTTATTGACGGTCGGATCGGTGGCTGTTGAGCCGGCGGGTGGCGGCGGCGCCGGAGCCGGGCTGGAAGTCGATGCTAACGGGTTGCCGATGGTAGCCATGAGCGATTGCTCCTTTGAAGACTGGATTCCAGCTCGCCCACCCACTCGGGGGTTTGCGCGCCGGGCTGTTGCTGGTCCCGGGAATTCTGTTGCTGGCGGGAATCGGTTCCCGATCCGCCGCCGTTCTGCTGGGCATGCTGCTGCGACGCATTCTCGCGCCCTTGGTCCTGCGTGGTCGAACCGTTATCCGCCGGCCGCCATGTTTCCGCGCGATAGCCGCTCTGCTCCAGGCGGCCCACCAGATCGGACAGGCCTTCGCGCAGGTTGCGCGTCAATCCCGCGTCCGGTGTTCGCACCGAAACGTGAAGTTCGCCGGCTCTTTCACTCAAGCGGACTTGTACGCTCGATTGATCCTGGTTGGTCAGCTTGAGCGAAATGTCGCGGACGGTTTCACCTGCCGGCGAATTGGTCTCGTTCTGTGGCCCGAGAAATTGAGGAACACGCTCTTCGGCTGCAGCCTTCGCCGCCGTGGAGTTTCCTGCCACGGGTGCCGCACTGGACGCTGTAGCGGTCACAGCCGTGCCGGTGACGACGCTCGTCGATGCCGGCGCGGCGTGGGATTCCACCGGTGCGGAAGTCGCGCCTGGCTGCATACCCGGCTGCCCGCCGGCCGTTCGCAACGCGGGATTTGGCGCGCCGCCCGATGGGCGGGCGTCTGCCTGCGCCGCCCCCGGCACGGATGGCGCCTGTTCCTGCGCCGCCTGCCCGTATGGATCGGGCTGGGCAGGCTGATTCGATTCCCCGGACCCTGGCGCTCCATGCCTGTTTTCCCCGCCTTGTCCACCTGTATTCGCGGCGTCGAATCGCGATGCGGCAATCGTCGCCTGCGCGTCGTTCAGCCCTAGCGCCGCGCCTGAGGCTGTGCGCTCGGCGATGCGCGCCGCAAAAGCAACTTCGGCCTGTTTCTGAGCTTGAGCTGTCCCCGGACCGCTCGCCATAACTTGCGTCTTGACGGTAAACGCGCCGTCGAACGCAGAGCTCAATTCCGTTTGCCTCGCGCCGCTGGAACTTCCCACGGCACCGGTAACGGTCGCCTCCCCTGTCTTTCCTGTAACGTCTGCGTTCCCGGCACCCGGGGTCTGGGCCGCCGCTGGCACGTTTTCACTTGTCGCGAGACTCTGCGCCGCAAGTCCGCCTGGCAGCCCCGAGCCAAGCGCCATTTGGGTGAGCTGGGATAGCTGATCGGGAGACCCGGAAAACCGAGGCTGCGTGCCGTTCGCCTTCGCGCCCGCAGAAGTTGCTGCCGCATCCTGCGGCAGTACATCGCTTAGGATCGCGAGAAACGCTGATGCCTCAGTTTCCTGATTAACGGGTGTGGCCTGATTTTGGTCCTTCGATGAGTTGTCCGCGCGCTGCGCTTCGTCTGCGGCCTCTTGACGCGCTTGCCGCGCCTGCCGCCGCTGCGTCTCCGCATTCCGCGCCGTATGGGCCGCGTCTTGTTTATTGGCTGCCGCTCTCTTTGCATCCGCCTGCGCATCGCGGCGCGCGTTCGAAACCTTCGCTGCCTGTGACGGCTCCTGCGCCGTTTTCTTAGGCGGAGTAGCGCGCTCCGCATGGTGTGGAGCTACTTTCTGTGAGCCCGGCGCATTATCCGATAGAATTTGCGCCCCGAGATCGGCCGAATTGTTGACCTGCGTGGTGTGCCAGGCAGCATTGGAGAGGAAGGAGCTGGAGATGAGCACGTCGGGCAAAGTGCAGGTGAATGCCCAGGGGGATGCCTTAGTTTTTCAGCCATTTACACCTAGCAAGCGCGTCAAAATCCTGACTTTTGCCGCCCGTTGACAAATTCTTGACGCCTCGCGACACCTCGCCTGATCCTCTTATCGGCGGAATTTGATTGATTCTCTAGGGTATTTTTTCCCGGCCCCGTTCGGTCTCCTACTTGCCTCTCCCTCCCCCGGACGATTGCTATGGATGCCTTAACTATTTCCGCCGCCAGCGGCCTCCGCGCCCGCATGGAAACCCTCGACATGCTGGCCAATAACATGGCCAACGCCTCTACCGGCGGCTTTAAGCTCGACCGCGAATTCTACAGCCTCTATGTTTCCCCGGAAGCCGACGGCTCCGCCGGAACCCTCACCACAGTCCCCTTGATCGAAAAACATTGGACCGATTTCTCGCAGGGAACTCTCACGCCCACCGGCAACTCGCTCGATCTCGCGCTCTCCGGCAAAGGTTTCTTCGCCGTCTCGGCGCCCTCCGGCGTCCTCTACACGCGTAACGGCAGCTTCCGGCTGTCGCCCAAAGGCGTCCTTGTCACCCCTGAGGGTTATCCGGTGCAGGCGCAGAATCTGAAATTCATTCAGTCGAATTCCAACGGGCCACTGCAAGTGATGCGCGATGGCGAGGTGCGCCAGGACGGCCAGACGCTCGGCAAACTGCAGCTGGTCGACTTCCCCGCCGAAGCCGGCGTCGCCAAAGAGGGAAACAACTACTTCCGTCCCGCCGACCCCAAGATCAAACTGACACCCGCGGCCGCCGCGCAAGTCGAGCAGGGAAAAATCGAAGATTCCAACGTCTCGCCCGCCGAATCCGCCGTCCGCCTGGTCAGCGTCATGCGGCAGTTCGAAATGTTGAATCGCGCCGTCGCGCTCGGCGCCGACATGAATAAGCGCGCCATTGAAGAAGTCGCGCGCGTAGGCTCGTAACCGATGCCTTGCCCCAATTCTGCTTTTCAGGAGACATCATGATCCGTGCTTTGTACAGCGCCGCAAGCGGGATGACCGCCCAGCAGCTCAACGTCGACAACATCGCCAACAACCTGGCCAATGCCAATACCGCCGGTTATAAAACACGCAAGGCGCAATTTCAGGACCTGCTCTACCAGAGTATGGTGCAGCCAGGCACGTCGGCCGGCCAGCAGACCGTTGTGCCTACCGGCCTCCAACTCGGCCTCGGTACGCGCACGTCATCCAATGAGATCATCTTCACCCAGGGCGAGTTTGTCTCCACCAACAACCCGCTCGACCTCGTGATCCAGGGCCGTGGCTTCTTCCAGATTCGCCGCCCCACTGGTGAGATCGCTTATACTCGCGCCGGCTCATTTCATCTCGACCGCGACGGCAACCTGGTTACGTCCGACGGCGATCCGCTCGAACCGCAAATCACCATTCCGCCCGATGCCCAGACCGTCAACATCGCGCAGGATGGAACCGTCAGCTACGTTCAGCCTGGCCAGAGCGCCGCGCAGCTCGCCGGACAAATGCAGTTGGCCGTATTCCAGAATCCGGCCGGCCTGAACAGCATCGGCCGAAGTCTTTATCTCCCCACCGACGCGTCCGGCGACCCGATCGTAGGCAATCCCGGTGGACAGGAAGGCATCGGTTCGCTGTTGCAGGGCTACACCGAGCAGTCGAATGTCAGCGTGGTGGACGAGTTCATCAACCTGATCGTCGCCCAGCGAGGTTACGAAGCGAATTCAAAAGTCGTGAAGGCCGCCGACGACATGTATTCGCAGATCAACAATCTTACACGATAGACTCGCCTCGACCGTGAGTCTCGACCTATGATCCTGGTGACACGCACCGTCCGCATCCTGCTAGCCATGGCCTTCGCCGCCCTCGGTATGCGCGCAGCCGAGGCCTGCATCGCGGTGGCGGCCGAGCGCGTCACGGCCGCCGACCTCGCGCAAATCGCCCCTGCATTTTCATCTCTGCCCGGCGATACCGATCTCGGGTATGCCCCGGTTCCCGGTGCGCGCCGTTACTATCATGCGGCGGAGTTGCGCCGCCTGACCCTGCGTTACAACCTGGCCGCGGATTCGGCCACCGAAATCTGTATCGAGCGCGCCATGGAACCGCTCATGCCTGAGCGCGTCATCGAAGCCATGTGCCGGGCCTTAGGCAACCCCGAAGCCCGCGTCGAAATCGTCGAGTTGAGCCGTTACCCCGTGCCGCATGGAGATATCGAGTTCACGCGCGCCAGCCTGCCATCCGGCGTCACAGCGCCCGTCCTCTGGCGCGGTTTTGTGCGCTACGGTAGCCAGCGCCGCTTTGCGATATGGGCGCGTGCCAAAGTCACGGTCCGGTCCACGCGCATCGTCGCCATACAGAATCTTCCCGCCGGCCATCGCATCGAGGCATCTCAGGTCCGGGTCGAGCCGGCCGAAACGTTCCCGTCAACACAGCCCGCGCCGTCCCTCGATCAGGTGCTCGCACTGG
>DATLVQ010000266.1:0-6246 GCA_035577325.1 Bryobacteraceae bacterium
CGGTCGTGCAGAATTTCTCTGCTACCGCCGGTGGATCTCAAACCATCGACATAGCGTTCAACAAGCCGCTCGACGCGACGCCGTCGCCGACTCAACCACCAGTGATCTCGTTACCGATACCGCAGCCCGAACAGCGACCGCTTGTGGCCGCGGAGGGATCCCCGAAATGGCGACGGCCCGCCAAATGGACCGCCGCTGGCTTGGCCGTGGTTGGTGTTGGGTTCGGCATCATCGAGACGTTCGCCGCAAGGAGCAAATCGAGGGAGTTCAACTCCTCGTCCGATGGCTGCATGGACAACGGAAAGGGCCTTATCGAGCCCACCGAGGCCTGCCGGCAGATCGACCGCGATCAGTCGAGTGCAACCCGCGCAGCCATCATTGGCTACGGCGTTGGCGGCGCTCTGGCGATCACCGCTGGCATCCTGCAGTTCATCGACGTGCGTGAGCGCAAGAAGCTTGAATCGGCAATCCTCACATGCGACCCAAACCTTGGAATCGGCGGGTTCTCTTGCGTCGCGCATTGGTAACGATCTTGATGCTGCATTCGCGGAATCTCGGGCGCGCGTTGATCGTGATGTCCTGTTTAGCGGCAGCCTCCTGTGTTCCGCACAGGGGATTCCCGCTGGGCGATGGCACCAGCGATGGCGGTAGCGGAGGAAAGAACGGCACTGGCGGCATCGGGATCCCGGCCACTGGAACCGGCGGCTCTGATCCTGGTGACTCGGGCACCGGCGGATCGGGTACTGGCGGAGATGGTGCTGGCGGGGCTGGCACCGGCGGCGCTGGTACCGGCGGAATGGGAACCGGAGGCTCAGGAACTGGGGGAGCTGGGACCGGCGGAGTTGGAACGGGCGGGGCTGGCACCGGCGGCGCTGGTACCGGCGGCGCTGGGACCGGCGGCGCTGGGACCGGCGGAATGGGAACCGGGGGAGCAGGAACGGGCGGTCAAGCGATGGACGCTCCTCCTGAAGTGTCGATGGACGTCCCTCCCGAAGCGAAACCCGATATCTGCGCCTCCTACACCGCAGGCAGCGGCAGCCTTCCAAATGTCTCCACCCAGGATTTCTGCGAGAAATATGCCGTCGTGTGTACCTTCGGCGGCGCGTCCCGATACAGCAGCCAGGCTGATTGTTTCACCAAATACGCCGCAGCTACCGAAACCGGCCGGACGTGCCGCGCCGGACACCTGTGTAACGCCGCAGCAGCCGGCGCTGCCATCCACTGCCCACACGCCACAGGCCTTGCCGTCTGCGAGTAGTAAGCGTCGTGCCCGTCTCGGCAGACGGCCCGCTCCATTCGCACGATCTCTGTTGAAGCGATTCCCGGCCGTAGCGGCCCAGTGGCATCCCACAAAAAACCGTCGCATAGGGCCCGGCGACGTCTGGGGTCGATCACCGTTTTACGCGTGGTGGAGATGCCCCATGGGCGATGACCACGAATGGCAAGCCACCGTTTTGGAGCGAACCGATCCCCGTGGTCATAGGGGTTGTCCGTTCTGCTCCGGTAGGAGGACGTCGAAAAGTACATCGCTCGCCGCCTTGAATCCTGTTCTCTCGGGAGAATGGGACCGGACTTTGAACTTGGGACGAACGCCAAAGGACGTCCGACCTGGCTCTTCACTCGCCGTTTGGTGGCGCTGCGCTGCCGGACATTCCTGGCGCGCCAAAGTAAGTAGACGAGCGTTGGGTTCGAAGTCCGGCTGCCCGCATTGCGCGAACCTGGCTCGACGGAAAGCCCCAAGCAGTACCGCAAGAGCCGTGACGACACGACGAGCATTCGGCCAGCTCCCCACGGTTACGCCGTCGCCAGCGTTGACATTGTCACGATTGACGGGGGCTCGACGGACAAGTCTCTTCGATCAGTACGGCGTGGTTTCTGAGATGCGTTTGGCATCCCTCTTGGGGATCGACGTCTATCGGCTCCGAAAGCACCTTGATCAGAAAGACGTCACGCCGGACAGGGTGACCGATGATCACCGCTGGTACCGGTGGAGGGACCTTGCCGCTGCGCTCAAAGGAACAGCCAGCAAAGACAATGACCCTCAGCCATGGCGAGAAACGCTGCGAGGAATACGTCTATCGAAACGATGGGTGGCGGGCTATCCACGCCTCGTCGCTGAATGGCACCCCGATAAGAATGGCGATCTGTTTCCATTCCAGGTCACTTACGGCTCTGGCAAGGCCATCTGGTGGAAGTGTCCGAATGGACCGGACCACGAATGGCGCGCACGACCTGGGACGCGGACGAATCCCAATGGTGTTGGCACGAATTGTCCGTTCTGTGCAAGCCACCGCGCTTCGGTCACAAACTCCGTTGCGACCCTGCGTCCCGACCTCGCTCGCCAATGGGATCGTGACGAGACCAAGTTCGGCCCAGAGGACGTTACGCTTGGAAGTCGGGTGCGAGTCACGTGGAGGTGCGAGGCAGGCCCCGACCACCACTGGGATGCAGCGTTGAATCGCCGCGTCTATGCCGATCAGGGCTGCCCTTATTGCGCTCACGTTCGTTTGTCCGTGACGAACTCTTTGTCTGCGGTCGCTCCGCAGGTGGCCGCCGAGTGGCATCCGGCGCGAAATCGGAAGACCGCTGCCCAGGTCTTCTCGCACTCGACTGCGGCCGCCTGGTGGCGCTGCTCGAAAGATCCACGTCACATCTGGCGTACAACGCCCGCGAACCGCGTGTCATCAAGAGCAGGTTGTCCAGCCTGTAGCGATCAGCAGCGCAGGGCGACGACAAATGCTGAGCGGCTGCTCCGGAAGTAGGCATCCGCGCTTCCCGCAGATCCCTCTCGTTACCATCCCCGCCACCACCGCCGCCCCCTGCCGCCGCCGCCTAACGAACCTCCGCTATCGGACGAACTGACAGGATCACTGGACGATGAGGATGGTCCACTCGACGAATTGAAACCTGACTGGGTCCCAGGTGCGGGAACGTTGCTGACCACCCGATTCGAGAACGCGTCCCCGCCTCTGGCCGTCGACGGCTCGTTGCGGATGAGATGGATTCACCCAAAACGCTTCAACGAGCGGAGTCCGGCACTGCCCCGAAGACCAGTTTGTGGTCCGAGTTAGTGTCGGAAATCAGGGCATCGATCGCCACAAGTGCGCCCATCGAAAGGATCACCGCGATCAACATGGGCGTACGCGAAGCCAGATTCCGCAATAATCGTCGGCGGCGGCTCTTGCGCTGTTCTGCCTGTAGGTCAGCGAGTTCGTTCTTGAGCCACGAACTCTTTACATTCGGATAAAGAGGAACACGGTCGCGAAATCGAAATTGCCCCACGGATGCCCGATCGTCAGTTGTGAGGCAAGCTTGAGCAAATCCAAATCAATCCGCAGATCCGGGAAGTTCCGCTTCGTCTAAGGTAAAGCGGCAAAAGCGTTATGAGCGAATCAACTGAGACCGGAACAGGTTGGCTCCGCTAGTGCAACGACACGATTGCGCGCGCCACCGCCGCGAGAAGTTCATCAGATTTCGACGGCTTTCTGACCAACTCTACCCCGTGTAACTGGTCCTGAAACGTCTTAGCGCTGAAGCCCGCCGAGGTGACAAGCACAACCGGAATGTCTTTCAACAGCGGATCGCGAAGTTGAGCCGCTCGAAAATCCCAGCCGTCCATCACGGGCATCATTAGGTCGAGCAAGATTGCGATCGGCACCACCCCACCTCGGAGTACTCGCAGCGCTTCCCGTCCATTGGCGGCGGCGATTGCGGTGTACCCCGCTTCTTCGAGGACATCGACAAAAACGCACCGAGTATCCTCGTCGTCGTCAACGACAAGCACCACAGGCCCAGTGCCCAAAAAAACGAAGGCCGGGTCTTGCTGCATTGCCATTTCTTTATCTGTAGCCTATCACACAAAAAATTTCAACGGCGCTGTAGTCTTGCGGTCACGGAATGTGGGATCGAGCGTTCGCAATGCTCGCCACGGTGATTTCGCGCAGTGGCCCCCTCAGAGCCGTGTAGAGGCTGACCATCGAAGAGACCTTCATCAAGGTCCAGGGGTGTAGAAGTCCGTAGCCATTCTTTGTGAACACGAAACCGTCGGCAACATACACCCCGGCATGAACCGGGGCATTTCTTTCATCGACAAGTACCATCAGATCTCCAAGCTTGGGTGCCGCTCCCGTCGGACGGTATTGGGTCCTGAGCATGTCCGCGACGTATGCCGGATCATCAACGCGCTCGCTAGGCCGGTCGGCGAGGAAGTTCAGCGACGTCCAAAAGCAGTCCGAATGCGCTTCGATTGGGTCGCCGGCATTGGGGTAACGGTTGAGCAGGCCCCGAGGCAGCGGAGGCAAGAGCGCGGCAATGCCGACGGTGGCCCCGCCCTTTACACGCCCGACAGCGTCCAGAAGAGGGCGCATTGCGCCGACCTGGCCGACCACATCCCAATATCGAACCATGCGTTCGATATCGGTCGTGTTGTCGATCCTCAGGCGGACCAGGTAGCTTTCCGTGGTCAGCACGAAGGTCGCGAACCGGATCCGCTCGTGCTCGTCGGGGATCAAGCCAAGCTGGGTGGAGAAGTCGGCGAATGCTAACCAGGGTCCGGGGCCATATAAAAGAGCGCGGAACGTCGCGACGGTCGATTCTGACAGCCCGCTCGACCGCAACGAGTCGATCCGGGTGGGAGAGATCGGGATCGGATCCCGCTGGTGCGGATTCGCGGCAGACCGTGCAAGGACGCCGTAAATCACTCGCCGCGAGTGGGATGGCATCGCCAGGACGAATTCGAGTGGTGGGCTCAAGAACGTACCAGTCGCGGTGTTTTCCCAAGTTCCTTGCTTTAGTACATGGTCAACCTCTCAGAAACGATCTCGGCGTCCTTCAAGACTTGCACCACTTGGGCTTGAGACCGGCCCTCGAAGAACCATCGCGCTTTTTCCGGCTGCAGCTTCGGGATCAGGTGTTCGGGCGGCTCAATCTCGACGCGGGTATACTCCGGGCTTCCCCAAGGGCCGGCGGTGCCAACCAACACTGACTTGTTCGGGTCACTTGCTGCGTTTTCTGCGGTCCCGCTGCGAATCGCGGACGACCTTCCGATCAGCAGACCGACGCTCAGGCAAAGAGCGGCGCCCGCTGCCAGCATACAAATGACCTTGGCCTGACTACGCCGTTTCGGGTAAAGGCGGACCTTCGACACTGTCATTGGAACATGCACGACTGCCGTATCGACGGAGCACTTTGAATTATCGAATCGCCGAGACGCACGGTTGTTTGTGCCCACTCGGAGACTTGCCTTCAATAAACAGGCGTCGGGAAACCCCGGCCCGGACGAGCGAAAAGGTACCCTTGGTACAAGTCGCCGCCGAGGTGGCTTAGGCAATCCCGCTCCTCCGG
Source organism: Bryobacteraceae bacterium (assembly GCA_035577325.1). GTDB lineage: Bacteria > Acidobacteriota > Terriglobia > Bryobacterales > Bryobacteraceae > QHXW01. The sequence continues at coordinate 5,344 of DATLVQ010000266.1, forward strand.
TAACTCGACGCCCTCGGCGATGATCTCGGTGTTGGTCTCCCGGCATAGGGTGGCAAACGAGCCAAATATCTTTTGTTTGGTGGGCGACTTGTGGATTCCGCGAACCAGGGACATGTCCACCTTGACGACCTCCGGTTCAAGAAGCGCAAAGCTGGACAGCCCGGCGTAACCTGCCCCGAGATCATCCAACGCAATCCGGTAACCGAGACTACGCAGGCGGATCACGCTGGCCCCCAGCCCACGAACCTGCTCAAGCGCTGCGCGCTCCGTCACTTCAAGTACCACCCGAGACGCAAATGGGGTGAGGGCACCGCTGCGCGCGCTTAGTTCCTCGTCAACAAGGTCCGATGGATGCAGGTTCACAAACACCCTGACGGCCGCTGGCAGATCAACCAGTTGGTCGGCGATCTTTCTGCGGACCCGCCGTCCAAGGTCGTTTGTGCGGTTTAGCTGCTCGGCTGATCCAACGAAATCGAGCGGGCTGCGAAGGGTCGGCTCGTCGGTCCGCAGGAGAGCCTCATAAGCGACCACCTCGCGCCTGCTCCAAGACAGGATTGGCTGCATAGCCATCCAGATCCTATCGAGGCCCGATGCAAACCGGGACTCAGTGCCGGCGCGATCGGCAATCGGCCTAGCCATGATGGCCGTCGCCGCTTCCTTGCTCACCAGGGCCAGCCTGTGCATTTGCGCGGCGCGCTCGACCACGGCGACCAATTCCTCTCGGTCGACGGGTTTCACGAGGTACCGAAAGGCGCCGTGTTCCATGGCATCAATAACGGGTTGCAAGGCGGGTCTGCCCGTCAGGAACACCACTGGCAATTCCTGGTTCCGCTCGCGAATCGACCGCAGCAATGTGAGACCATCCATCGCCGGCATCTCCATGTCGCTGACGATGACATCGAA
>DATLVQ010000267.1:0-7533 GCA_035577325.1 Bryobacteraceae bacterium
CGGTATCGACGTGAAGGTGAACGATCAGTTGCGCGTCGACGTCACTCTCGAAGTCGGCAGCGTGCAACAGGAAGTGAACGTCACCGCCAATGCCGTGCAGGTGGAAACAGCCGCCACGCAGCTCGGTGATGTGATCGAGTCGAAGAAAATGCTCGCCCTCCCCTTGAACGGTCGCAGTTACCTTGATCTGCTGGGCTTACAGGCTGGCGTGGTGCCCTTTACCTCGGGATCGATTCAGCAGGATCGGTCGGTGTCCGGCGGGTACTCCAGCAACGTAGGCAACGTCTCCGTCAACGGCCAGCGCGAGACGGCCAATGCCTTTCTGGTGAACGGCGGCGACGTTAGCGAAGGGCGCAACCTGGGCGCCGGCCTCATCCCGAACCTCGACTCGGTCGAGGAGTTCCGCCTCATCACCAACAGTTTTGATGCGGAATACGGAAAATTCAGCGGCGCCGTAATGAATGCCGTCACCAAATCCGGCAGCAACGCTATCCACGGGGACGCGTTCGAGTTTATCCGCAACGAGAAGTTCGACGCCAACAACTTCTTCGATAACCAGGCGCCTCCCGGGCCCGACGGGAAGGCGCCGCGGACCGAGCTGCGAAGGAACCAGTTTGGTTACGCGATCGGCGGGCCGTTCTTAAAGAACAAACTTTTCTGGTTTACCGACTACCAGGGCACACGCCAGGTTCGGGGTGCCAGCACGGGCCTCGTGCAGCTACCTACTCTGGATCAACGGCAAGGAGTCTTCTCAGCCGCGGATTTGTCCCTCTCGATCGATGGCCCTTACTGGGCTCAGGTGCTCTCGCAGCGCCTGGGTTATACCGTGACCAACGGCGAGCCCTATAGCTTTGCCGGCTGTACCCTGACGAGCAATTGCGTTTTTCCGGGTGGTACGATCCCGCAGAAGGCTTGGTCCAAGCCCGCCATCGGGACCATGCCGTTCATTCCGGTTGGCAATATCGATCCCACGAGCGGTTTGTTCGAAGACTCCGGTCAGAAGAACCGGATACAAGACGACAAGGCCGCGCAGCGCGTGGACTTCGTTAATCAGAAGACCGGCAACTGGTCGTGGTACTACCACTTCGACGACGCCAATACGTTCAATGCCATCCCGAGCGCGAGTGTGCCGGGGTTCCCCTCGTTTACTCCTCAGCGGGCGCAGCAGGTCGTCATGAGTAACACTAAAACCTTTGGGCCGAACGCGGTGAACGAGGCGCGTGTCAGTTTCTTTCGCACTTCCGTAATCACCGATAAGCCCAAGGGCAGCTTTGCCAAGCTTGCGGACCTCGGTTTCGTTACCGGCGTCGGGACCTTAGGCATCAATCCGTCCGGGCCTCCTGGATTCCCGGAATATATGCCGCAGATGGGCTTCAACAACTTCTACGTCGGTGTCCCAACCCTGACCACCCAGCAACCCAACAACACCTGGATGCTGAGCGACGGCTTCTCGCTGGTGAAAGGAAAACACTCGATGAAGTTCGGCGGCGAATTCCGCTACTTGCAGATCAATGAGCGAAATACCTGCGCCCCGAATGGGGACTTCAGTTTTGACGGCAGCGTGACAGGCGTCGACTTTGCGGACTACCTGCTGGGAGCTCCCGCTTACGGCGGCTTCAATCAGTGCAGCATGCAGTTCCTGGATTCCAGAAGCCGTTATGGCGGCGCTTATGGACAGGATTCGTGGAAGGTGACGCCGAACTTCACCCTGAACCTTGGCCTGCGTTGGGAAGTCAGCATGCCCTGGTACGACACCCAGGGCAAAATCGAAACGATCGTTCCCGGACTGCAATCCACGCAGTTTCCGACAGCGCCCCTCGGCTGGGTCGTGCCTGGGGATCCGGGGATTCCTCCCACCCTGGCGCCAACCCACTACAACAACTTCGCCCCGCGTGTCGGCCTGGCATATGCGCCGAACTTCAACGACGGCATCTTGAGGAAGATCTTCGGCGGCGCGGGAAAAACCAGCATTCGAGCCTCTTTTGGCATCTATTACACTTCGATCGAGGACTTGAACCTGTTCTACGAAGTGGGCGATGCGCCCTTCGGTCTGTACTGGACAACGCCGAACAGCGTCCTTTTCGAAGAACCTTACCGCACGCGGACCGACGGCAGCTCGCAGGGTGTGAAATTCCCCTTCACGTTCCCCACGCCCGGCGACCCTGCCAACAAGACGCTGGATTACGGAAGATATCTGCCCATCCAGTATTCGCCCGGCTATGACATTCACAATCGCATGCCATACGCCGAACACTACAATTTCTCGATCCAGCGCGAACTGTCCAAATCTACGGTATTGACCTTGGCCTATGTCGGCACGCAGGGCCACAAGCTGATCTCGCAGCACGACGCCGATCCGGGGAATGCGGCTCTTTGCCAGCAGCTCACGGCAGCTGGCGCTACTGACCTGACTACGTCCTCAACCGGCTGCGGACCCTACTCGGAGAACGATATTTTTCAGATGCCGAACGGTTCAAAAATCTACAGCACGCGAAATTACCTCGGCAGCAATTACTGCCCGACTTCCTCGACGCTGATTTGCTTTTCTCAAAACAACACCTTTACCCAGAACAGCGCCAACTCCAACTACAACGCTTTCCAGGCCACCGTGGAACGTCGCGCCGCGGATTTCACGTTTCTTGCCGCCTACACATATTCGAAAGCGCTCGATGACTCTTCGAACTTCAACGACTACATGAATTTCTCGAATTACCGTCTCAGCCGCGGCCTCTCGAACTTTGACGTCACGCACAACTTCGTCGCCAGCTATAGCTGGGCGATTCCGTTTGACCGTGCGCTCCGGGCTCTGCCTAAGCGGCTCACCGAGGGGTGGACGCTCAACGGCATCACCAGGTTCACCACCGGATTCCCTATCGCAATCCGTCAGAGCAGGGGCGACATATCGCTCACAGGCAGCAACGCCGACCAGCCCAATCGGGTCGGGCCGCTCACGATCCTGGATCCGCGAAACCTGGACGCCAATGGCGGTAATCGCTATTTCCTGCCGGATGCCTTCGAGAAGAACACCGTACTCGGGACGTTTGGCAACTCCAGCCGGCGCTTCTTCCACGGCCCGGGACTGAACAATTCGGATTTCGGTATGGCGAAGAGAACGCGAATCACCGAATCGATGGCTTTCGAGGTTCGAGCTGAATTCTTCAACGTTTTCAACCACACTCAATTCAATAGCCCGAACGGCAACATCAGCAGCAGCCGGTTCGGTTTGGTCGACAGCGCCAATGATGCACGCATCGGCCAAATCAGCGCGAAGTTCTACTGGTAGAATTCGCAGTTCAGGCAGGACAGGCCTTCCCGCCTGTCCTGCCTCTTCATGAACCCGGCCCCCCAATTTCCAGCTAACCGGTCGGACAACGCGTTCATTTACCCTGCAAGGCGGTAAAATTGGGTTCGTTCCTCCGTTTCCCTATGCCGTTCCTGCTCGCCTTGGCCCTGCTTATCTCCGCGCCGTCCTTCGCCCAGACCGTCGAGAGCTATCGCAAACAAGCCGTTGAACTTTCCCGGCGGAAGTCCTGGGACCAGGCCATTGAGAACTACCGAAAGGCCCTCGCCATCGAGCCCGATGACGCCGATACACACTATAATTTCGCGCTCGCCCTGAAGTACAAAGGTGATGCAAAGGCGGCAGTTGAGGAGTTCGAGGCGGCGATACGGCTGCGGCCGAAATGGGCCGATCCGCACTATGGCCTCGGCGCGGCGTGGTACGATTTGCGCGACAACGCGGCCGCGCTCAAAGCGCTGCAGTTGGCCGTCCAGCTCGATCCTTCGAACGCCGGTGCCCGCCGTTTGCTGGCCCGCGTTTATCTGGAACAGAACAACCCGTCCGCGGCCGCCGGCGAGCTGCGCCGGGCCCTCCAGTTAAAGCCTTCCGCCGAAATGTTCTTCGAGCTCGGCCTGGCCGAAGGCCAGCTCGGCAATCTGGATGCCGCCGCCGCCCGGTTTCGCCGCGCCATTCAGCTTGACCCGCGCTTCGCTGTCGCGCATGCACGCCTCGGCGTCACGCTGCGCCGACAGGGTGATCCGAAAAGTGCGCTAGCCGAATTCCGAAAGGCCGCCGACCTCGATCCAAAAAACCCTGAAGCCCAATACGACCTCGGTATGGAGCTGAAATCTTCGGGCGATCTCGCGGGCGCGGTGGCTTCGTTCCGCCGCGCCATCGAACTGAAGCCCGACTTCGAAAAAGCCCGCTACAACCTCGGCATCGCCCTCCGCGCCCAGGGACAAACCGCAGCGTCTCAAGCCGAACTGAAGGAACTAAAAGGGTTACATGAGTTCCGCACCCGCCTGGCGCAATCCAAAAGCTTGATTCTGCAAGGCGTGGAAGCTCTGAAACAGCAAAAGCTCGACCAAGCATTGGCTTCGTTCCAGAAATCGGTCGAGGATAGTCCTGAACTCGCCACCGGCCACTACTACTGCGGCGTCGCCTGGGCCCGCAAAGGCGACGCGGCGCGCGCCCTCACCGCCTTTCAAAAGGCTTTGGACCTCAAACCCGATTATGCGCAGGCCCACTCCAGCCTGGGCTTGCTTTACTGGCAGTCGAACGATCATGCCCGCGCCCTCGACGAGTTCCGCCAAGCCGTCATGGCCGATCCCGATCTCGCCGAGGCGCACTACAACTTCGGTCTGGCCCTGGCGCAATCCGGGCGGCCCGGCGAAGCCGCGCGCGAGCTGAACGAAGCCATCAGCCTCGATCCCAAATACACCGACGCGCGGATACAATTGGGTTTGGTCCTCAGCCAGAGCAACGACGCCGCCGGCGCCGCCAATGTGTTTCGCGATGTCGTGAAGCGAAATCCCGGCTTCGCGGAAGCCCACAACAATCTTGGGCTCGCGCTCATGCAGGGCGGCGACGCCCCGGGCGCGCAGGCGGAATTCCTTGAGGCCGTGCGCCTCAAGCCGCGCTATGCTGAAGCGCATTATAATCTGGCACTGGCACTGCATCAGGAAGGAAAAGAGGCGGAATCGCGCGCGGAGCTCGAGAAGGCGTATGAAATCGCGCCCGAGCTCAGAAATTCCGCGGCTCGCCAATAACTCAAAATGCTCCATGTAAACCAGCAGATCTCCCGCATCTTGCGGCCGTGCGCCGCGCTTCTGTTTTGCCTGACGCCGCTATTGGCCTCCGATCCCCCCTGCGAGACCACTTTTCCGACCGCCAGCTTTTCGATCCCGCACGTCGCCGCCGCGCCCGACCTGAATATGGATCCCGCCTCTGCATCCTGGGCGCACGCCGCGTCGGCGTGGATCGTCAGAGATTGCACGCACAGGATCGACTACCCCAACCTCAAGACCGAGGTGCGCGCGTTCTGGACCGACAGCGATCTCTACTTGCTGTTCATCTGCCCATACACCGAGCTCAATCTCTGGCTCCCAGCGGACAACAGTAAGGACCACATGAAGCTGTGGGACCGTGACGTCGTGGAGTTTTTCCTGGGCGATGACTGGGACAATATCAAGCGCTATCGCGAGTTCGAGATTGCGCCCACCGGCGACTGGGTGGATCTCGCGATCGATCTGAGTAAGAACAGCTATGACGCCAAGTGGCAGTCCGGCTGGCAGCGCACGGGGCGCATCGATGAAAAGGCGCACGTCTGGTACGCGGCGGCGCGCGTGCCCTTAAAAGACGTCAGCAGGCAGCCCGTAAAGCCGGGAACGAAGTGGCGGGCGAATTTGTATCGCATCGACGGTCTGGGCCCCGATAGCGGCCGCCATTTCATGTGCTGGCAGCCCACGTGCGTCGTCAACCGCGACCCCAATCATGTGCCCGAGCATTTCGGAACGTTGCTTTTCACAAAATAATCGCGTGCTACTCTCCATTCGTTTTTTCATCCTGATGTTGCTCGGCGCGTTCTGTCTTGACGCGCAGAACGCCGAGCCCGGCAAGAGACGTTTCGACGCGCTGTGCGCCGGCTGCCATGGCGCCGGCGGCACGGGCGGCGAGCGTGGGCCTGCGCTCGTGGGCCGCGAGGGCGCCCGCGTTCACACGGTCGCGGAATTGCGCGACATTATCCGCAATGGAATTCCCGCCGCCGGCATGCCGCCGTTCAAGCTGCCCGCGGCCCGTCTGGATGACCTGGTGGCGTATGTGCACGGCCTGCACGCTCCGGCGGTTGAGACGCCGGCGCCGGGCGACGCGGCGGCGGGTGAGCAGTTCTTTTTCGCCGAGGGCCATTGCGGGGGCTGCCACACGGTGCGCGGGCGCGGCGGCTGGATCGGTCCCGACCTTTCCGATTTGGGCGCGCGCCTCAGCCTGGCGGAAATCGAAACCGCGTTGAAAGATCCGAGCCGCCGCATTACACCTGGCTTTCGCGTGGCCGACGTCCATCTGCGCGACGGATCCACGCTGCGCGGCTTGCTCAAGAACGAGAGCACATTCGATCTGCAGCTTCAGGGCCTGGACGGCAAGTTGCATCTGCTCGACGGGGATGCAATCACCTCCGTCGACCGCGAGACCCAATCGCTGATGCCCCCGGTTAAGAGTGACGCGCCCGAATACCATGACTTGCTGGCGTATCTGAGCCGGCTAGCGGGCGGCGCTCCAGTGCACGCTGCTGAAGCTCCGCCGCTGCCCGGTGCCGTGGCCTTCTCGCAGATCGCCGATCCCAAGCCCGGCGACTGGCCGACCTATCATGGAGTGCTCACCGGTAACCGCCACAGCGCTCTCGATCAAATCAATGCAGCCAACGTTGGGTCGCTCGGCCCGCGCTGGACCTTCGCCTTCGGCAACTCACGCAAGCTGGAAATGACGCCCGTGGTCGTGGATGGCGTCATGTACGTGACGTCCGTGAATGAGGCGTACGCTCTCGATGCCCGTTCGGGCCGCACGATATGGCATTTCGAACGGCCGCGCAGCAAGGGGCTTGTCGGCGACGCCGCGGGCGGCATCAATCGCGGCGTGGCCATTCTGGGCGATCGCGTGTTCATCGTTACCGACAACGCGCATCTGCTCGCGCTGCACCGCCTGACCGGCAGTCTGCTCTGGGACGTGGAGATGGCCGACTCCCGCGTGAACTACGGCTCAACTTCTGCGCCGCTCGTGGTGCGCGATCTCGTCATCTCCGGCACCTCGGGCGGCGACGAGGGCATACGCGGTTTCGTCTCCGCTTACAAAGCTTCCACCGGCGAACGCGTATGGCGTTTCTGGACCATTCCCGCGCCGGGCGAGCCGCTATCCGAAACCTGGGTAGGCAAGGCGATTCAGCACGGATGCACTTCCGCCTGGCTCACCGGCACTTACGATTCAGAAACCGACCAGCTCTTCTGGACCACCGGCAATCCGTGTCCCGACTATAACGGCGACGAGCGCAAAGGCGACAACCTGTATTCCGATTCGGTGCTGGCGCTCGATCCCGCCACTGGAAAGCTGCGCTGGTATTTCCAATACACCCCGCACGATCTGCATGACTGGGATTCCGCCCAGACCGCCATGCTGGTGGACGCTGAATTCAAGGGAAAGCCCCGCAAACTGCTGTTGCACGCCAACCGCAATGGCTACTTCTACGTTCTCGACCGGACCAA
>DATLVQ010000268.1:0-3220 GCA_035577325.1 Bryobacteraceae bacterium
GCGGACGGCGAGCTTTACGATCGCGGCGAATGCCACGCAATCCTCGCAAATCGCTTTACAGACCGGCAGTGTCTCGGGCACCATCACACTGACGTTCTCGCTTCAGGCGGTGGGAGTGGATCTGGATGCAACCGGTTTGACGCAAACGATCAAAATCGCGCGCGCCGCGCCGGCGATTACGAGCGTCAACGTCAGCCGGAACGCCACCGGATTCACCATACAGGTGCTGGGCTTATCCACGCCGCGCGAGCTGACGGAGGTCGACCTGCACTTTACCGCCGCTGCCGGGGCGAACCTGCAAACTACCGATCTCAACGAGAGCCTGACGGCCGTGAGCAACAAATGGTTCCAGAGCCAGGCTTCGGCGCAATTCGGCAGCCAGTTTCTCCTGGTGCTGCCGATTACGGCTTCCCAAGGCAGCGCCACCGCGGTGGGCGGCGTCGATGTAGTGCTGAAGAATTCGACAGGCGCTTCGCCGAAGTCGAGCGCAACCTTCTAGCCGGACGGCAGGGGCGGAATTTACTTTTTTGAACCACGGTCAGCCCGTACACTCGCCGTTCTCCGAGGGGCGACTGCGCGGCACTCTCACGCGACTCAAGGGAGGTTAGCGGGAATCGTTACGCTCACAATCGTTCCCCGATCGTCCGACGAGAGCGTCAATTGTCCCCCGGCCTGGCGGACGCGCTCCTGCATGCTCGCAATGCCGACTCCGGGATGAACGGCGGTGCCGGGCAGTGAGTGGTCGGCGGCTGTGGCCATGCCGCGACCATGATCCTCGATCGCCATCCGGACTTCAGAGACATTGTTCGTGAAGACGATCCTGGCGGTGCGGCTGCCCGAGTGGCGATGAATGTTGTTCAAAGCCTCCTGCACCACGCGAAACAGCGTCATCTCGACCTCGCGCGGCAGCCGGCCGAAATCTGGCGGCATCGCCAGATCCACTTGGATACCGCTCCGTTGCGAAAATCCTTCCACGTACAGGCGCAGAGCGGCCGTGAGACCGTGCTCCTCGAGTTGGGGAGGATGCAACAGGTACGAAGAAGTGCGAAGATCGCGTACGCACTGCTTCGCCAGGTCCAGGCTCTCATTCAGGGCGCCGCGCGCGCGGTCGTCAAGGTGCTCCGCGGATTCGCGCACGATTTCGAGATTCATGCCAAGCGCGGCGATGTCTTGCGCGGTGCTGTCATGAAGCTGGCGAGCCAGCCGGCGGCGCTCGTCATCCTGCAGCCGCATCAGTTGGGTGGACAACTCGCGCAGCGAGGCCTCGGCGCGCTTACGCTCGGTGATGTCTTCCACCAAGGCGACGACCTGCGCTGGCTCAGTCGCTCCACGATCGAGCCGGGACACGCTGTTACGCGCCCATACGACATCGCCATTCTTGCGGATATAACGCTTCTCGCATACGATGCTCGGCGTCTCCCCCGCCATGAGCTGATCCCAAAGCCGGATATTTTCCGCTCGATCGTCAGGATGGGTGATCGAGAGAAAGTCCAGTTGCGCAAGTTCCGTCTCACTGTAACCGGTGATTTCACAATACGCCGCGTTTACCTCGACCAGACGCCTGTCCGTTCCCGAGATGGCCATGCCGGTAGTCGCGTGTGCAAATGCGTTACGAAAGCGCTCTTCGGTGGCGCGGAGAGCATCGAGTACCCGTCTACGCTCGCTCATGTCGAGCATGTAGCCGATCCATAGCCCGCGAGCGGCATGCAGATATGCCGCTCCCCCGAGCACCGTCATACGGGTGCCGTCCTTCCGAAAGATTTCTTTTTCGAATGGAGTGCACGCGCCCCGCTGCTCGAATTCCTCGCTGGCGCGCTGGTCGAGGTGAACATACTCCGGCGGGGTCATCGGGCCATAGGCGATCCCGGCGCGCAGGTCCTCGCGGGTGTATCGCAGCATCCTCAGGAAGTAGTCGTTGGCTTCGATAATCCGCCCGTCTGAATCCCCAATCACGATCCCAATAATGCCGGAATCGGTCAAGCGGTTGAGCCTTGCCTGGCTTTCCTCCAAGTCATGCTCCGCCAGCTTACGTGCGGTAATGTCAACCATGACTCCAAAAAGTTCTTTTGGTTTGCCGTCTTCGCTAGCGACGTGCACAAAACCCCGCAGCCACACTTCCTTCCCATGGACGTCCAACATTCGATGGTCGAACTGGGTATCGCAGCACTCCTCGGTTGCTCTAACACAATGGGACACAGCCCGTTCGCGATCTTCGGAATGAATATGATTCAGCCAAAAGTTTGGTTCCTCGATCCATAGGGTGGCGGGATAACCTAAGATCGACTCTGCTTCCTCGCTGACAAAGGTGAAACGGAAAGTCTTTGGATCGCCGCGCCACACAATGGCGGGTATGGATGCTCGCAACTGTCGGAAATGCTCGCGCGTACCGGCCAATTCCCGCTCGGCCTGTTTGCGCCCCGTGATATCCGTGAGAAGCCCGAGAAGGCCGATGATCGCGCCCGCCTCGTCACGCAACGCCGTACCCGACACACTCGCCCACAATGCCTCTCCGTCGGCACGGCGAAAACGAAAATCAAAAGGTTCGCTGTCTCCACCAAGCTTGAGTTGGAACTGACGCTGGGCTACCGGCAGGTCTTCCGTGAAAACGAACTCAAAACAGGACCGTCCCGCCATGGACACGCTGTCCGTTCCAAGCATGGCGGCGGTGCGTTCATTACAAAACGTAGTACGGCCGTCCATATCGACCGTCCAAATGCCTTCGCGGGCATTGGCGACGATGAGGCGGCGCATCTCTTCGTCCGCTCGCGCCGTAAGACTACCATGCGACTGGCTGACGATCCGACCCATCGGGAACCCGGAAAATAGCCTATCAGTCACAGAAGGCGGCGTCCAGGCAGTCGGAGGCATCGTCGCAGGGTCGACGTTTGAGCTGATTTCGCCGAGCGGACTCGTGCAGTATCAGTAAATGCGAGTAACGCCAGCCGGTCTTGCGAGCAGATTTTCCTGGGCCCCTCGTAGTTTTACCCTTCAATCAGTCGCGCGATAGCGTTGCTGCGTGCGCCGCTACGGAGCATCCCTCACCTGGAGGCGATTGGCATGAAGAGAACATTTTGATTTTCGTGACCGTACCGAGACATAGGTAACAGAACGTTCCGGAGACATGGGTTACACTTTTTCGCTCCGGAGGGGGCGGAAGAGGTGGATGCCATGGAAGGAAAGCTCTGTTATGGACGAGAGAATGCGTTTTGTGATTCGGCTC
>DATLVQ010000269.1:0-4904 GCA_035577325.1 Bryobacteraceae bacterium
CGAACCGGCTGTGGAACGAGTAGGGCGTGTTCGAGAGCGTGCCGCTCGCCGTCGAGATCGTTCCCACGCCGCTCTTCAAATCGCCTTGCCATTGGGCCTGGGCGGTTCTTTTCATTGGCGATGCCTCCTGGATTCCAGTAGGGGTTAGTTTGAATGGTTCGGACTGATCGATGCCCTCAAAGGTCCGAGATCACCTTCAGGGCGCGCCGGTCCATTACCTGTCGAAAAGTGTTGTCGGGACGCCGCTCATCATAGGTCATTTTTAAGGGGAAGCAACCCAGATCGGGAGACATCCATAAGGTGATCCGATCATCAGCACTCGTGTACTGAATGGCAACCGTCGGATAGTTGAGGATCGTTTCTCGTCCAATTACCGGCCCATCGGCACAGCCATTACTGATTCGAACGGCAGCAGCAACGCGTTCCGCCTGCTCGGCCTCGGGGTGGAACAGCGCCTTGAGCTGGAACAATACGAATCCGGTGGCGTCCAGCGCTCTTCGGATCGCAGTTGCGAATGGATGGCCGGGAACAGAACACGATAATTGAATCTCGGTTCCGTTGTGATTGTATGACGTACTGTAGATATCAACGGTAGATGCGCCATCATTTGCATGCCGGATAAAGACGGAATCCACAGTGTAGGGAATCTGCACCAGGGGCGAAGCCGGCCTGAGTGCCTGAGGATACGCCTGTGACGCCCATACGAACACCCCAACCCCAAGGATGGCTCCAACAATCAGGCTCTTTCCATCGATCCTCATAAAGCTTTCTTGTGGCATAAAGCGTATCATGCCTAGCCGTTCAAGCAAGCCGCGTCGCCCGAAGGATTTGAACCTGCTGCCGCGGGGTCATCGTGGAGGATTCCATCGGGGAAACGTAGCCATCGACGAGCTTTTGATAAGACGTTTACACCTTTAATGCGACAGTGGAAATCACGATGCAGCAGGCCCGTGTACTCCCTCTTCCTTTTTTCAAAGAAAGCACTCATGTAAAGCCATTGATTAGAAAGTCCACACCAATCCGCGATAGTCAAGGAGAGGAGCAATCTTCCCTCTCGACCAGAATCTCCGCGCTTACGGATGCCGGTGAGCGGCGACGACCTGTTCGGTCACCCAATCGGTCAACATAGCGGTCGCGCCGGTTGAGCGCAGCGGCTCCCCGTCCAGCACGGCGTTCACGAAGTTTTGGACGCAGGGGTAATGTAGATTTTCATGTGGCGGCAAATGCTCTTGCCTGCCGGGATAAACGAGTGATGGGCCGTTCAGCGGCGTAAGGTCAATTTCGCCTTCCGTGCCCCGAATGCGGAATTCATCGCGCGGCGCGCGCGAGTGCCAGCGGACGTCCACGATTCCGCGCACGCCGCCTTCGTACTCGATGAGGACCGTCGCGTTGTCCTCCACCTCGATAGGATGGACGATCGTCGATAGCTGGCCGGTCGCGCGTACCGGTTTGCCGAAAAGGTAATTCAGCAGATCGATGCGGTGCGTGCCGATGTCGTGGAGTGGACCGCCGCCTGAGCGCGTGGGATCGATCAGCCAGTCGCGAAACCCGGCAGCCGGGTGGAACCAGTCGTGCGACGTGGCCTCGGCCACGACGGGCTGGCCGATGGCGCCGGCTTCGATCAATTCCTTCGCACGGTTGACCTTGGGATACATGCGGCGGTAGTACGCAATGCCGAGCGTGCGGCCACACTCTTCAGCCGTCCGCGCCATGGCGCATGCCTCGGCATGGTTCATCGCCATCGGTTTTTCGCAGAGCACGTGTTTGCCGGCGCGCAGGCTAGTGGTGGTTTGCTCGGCATGCAGAAAAACCGGCGATGCCACGTACACCGCATCGGCGCCGCATTCGGCCAGCGCGGCCGGCAGGTTCGTCCAGGCGGGCGCCTGGTACTGTTTGGCTTTGGCGGAATCTCGTGTCACGATACCAACCAGCTTGCTGCGCGGCTCGGCGAGGATGGCGGGAAGAACGCGCTTGGACGTAATATCGCCGATGCCGATCACAAGCCAATTGAGCATAGGTCTATGGTATCCGGCCCTTGCGCGCTCGCTCGTGCCAGTACCGGGAGATGTCCCGATTGAGGCGCGACTTATGGCCCGCTATATTGAGCATTCCAAGCCATGGAACCCGGCCCGAAGTCGCCCGTAACGCTTGCGCTGATGATTGTCTCCGATCGCTACCGGCATGCCACCGGCGAACCCATCACCGATTCCGATATTGACGAACTGCGCAAGTGGGCCGGCGCCGGCGGCGAGGAGATGTCACCGTTTGAAGCCGCGTGTGCCGTCATTCGCATGGAGTTGATGCGCGCGACGGATCGAGTGCAGTAGCCGCGATCTTCCCAGAACCTTCCAGCCACAAGACGCCGTGCGATAGACTGGCGTCCCATGAGTTACTTTCACGACCATCCGCATCCCCAACGCCGGCAAATTCTGAAAAAGACATTTACATTCCTCGGAGCGCTTGCCCCCGCCAACCGCTTTATGCGGGCCGCGCAGCAAACTCCCACGCCCGCCAAGCTGCCGGCAATGCGCACGCCTGCGGCGTCCACGGATTCGCGAAGGATTGCCGAACCCTATGCCGCTTTCGACGCTCATCTGCATTGCCCGTCCGAATCCGGTCACGTCTGGCAGTGGCATCCCGTCACGAAAACTTTCGACGAGTTCGTCGGCTACCTGGATCGCACCGGCGTGCAGCGCGGCATCATCAATTCCGTGCGCTGCCAGGAAGCCAAGTCGCCCGCCGAATTCATCGCCGGCAACCGCGAGGTGGCGCGCTACGTGGAGAAATATAAGGGCCGTTTCCTGGGAGCCGCCGTGGTGAACCCACTGTTCATCGACGAGGCCCTGCGCGAAATCGAGGACTGCCGCAAACAGCTTGGCTTTGTCTGGGTGGGCGAGCTGTGCAATTACCAGGTCCCGTTCGCGTACACCATCAAGGAGTTCGAGCTGCTGGTGGAGCAGACGGTCAAGATGAATATGGTGCTGGATGTCCACACCGATCTCGAAGAGATGGAGTTCATCATCCGGAAATTTCCGCGCGCGACCATCGTGTTTCCCCACTTCGGCGACGGCCACGAAAGTCAAAACATCTTCAAGCGGATCGACCTGGTGGCGCGGAATGCCAACTGCTATCTGGATACCTCGGGGCGCGGGCACGAGCGCATGGGCATGCTCGAATATGCGATCCAAACCATCGGCGCCGACCGCGTGCTGTTCGGCTCGGACTTCTCGATCAACGACCCCAGTACCGTGATGGCCCGCATCCGCAACTCGTTTCTCACCGAAGAGCAGAAGCGGAAAGTCTTTGCCGGAAACCTCGAAGGACTGTTGAAGAAATTCGCGGCCTGAAGCGCGGTAAGGTTCTCGAGTCCGCTTTAACCGCGGCCTCTGAAGCTTGTCGCTGTGACTAAGAGAACTTACACAAATTACCGCAGTACCAGATCCCCCGCGCCAACATGCGCATGCAGGCGGTATTTGCCGGCGGGATTGTTCTTGTCGAAGCTGCGGAAGAGGCCGTCTTTAGTGACGCCGAACGCGATGGCGCTCAGATCGCCGGCGTAGACGGAGCCGTCGGCATGCTTGTAATCCGCCGCATCGCCGACCGAAATGACCAGATCGCCGGCGTGGATTTCGACATCTTTGTCGCCAACGACACCGGACAGACTGAGGTCGCCGGCCGGAGAGCGGACGTACAAGTTCGTGTTCTTCGGTACTTCGATGCGGAAGCGAATGTGGTTGCTGGGGCCGCCGCGGATGTGCAGCGTTCCCGACTTGCTGCCCGGCTCGAACTCGATGGCCACTTCTTTGGCTCGCTCGGGATAGTCCAAATGGCACGTGACGCGCAGCACCGCGGAGTCGCTGCCCCGAACCTCGATGTCGCCCGAACGGAGATGCATTCTCAGGTCCCCGCCAGGCTGAAAAGCGGCCTCGAAAGCGCGTTCACAGGTTCCCGCCGCTGGCCCGCAAAGGGCAAACGGTGGAAGGAAGATACACAGGCCGAATCCGGCAAGCAGATTTCGCATGGCTGCCCCTCCTATACGAGCGAAGCCGGCCCAAAGTTCCCAGCGTTATCGGGACTCTTGTGGCGCGAATGGGCCGCTCAACACCACAATACCGGGCTTGGCCTTCTCCAGCCCCGCAACAGCCTGGGGCGTAACTTTGGTCGCCTGGACGTCCAGGTAATGCAAATTCTTCCACTTGGCCAGCTCGGTCAGCGCCTCGTCGTCGACCCGCTGCGACCCTTCGAGCGCCAGCTTCTCGACACGATCGAGCGAGCCTAAGACCCGCAGGCCGTCCGCGCCGATTTGCGAGTAACTGAGCTTCAGCGTGCGCAATTGCTTGAGCGTGGAGACGGCGCGCGGCAGGTCGTCCGGCATGGGCGTGCCTTCCTTGCTCCTTAGGCCGCCAGCGCCCGGGTGCGGGCCGCCGAGATCGAGAGATTCGAGTGTCGGCAGCAGCCGCAACACTTCAAGCGCATTCTTGCCCAACTTGCTGCGCCCGATGGCCAGCTCCCTCAGTTGCGTCAACGGAACCAACGCATCGAGACCGTTGTCGGTGAACTCCGTGTAAGCGATATCGAGCGCTTCCAGTTGCGTGAGACCTCCAATAATAGCCAGGCTGCCGTCGGAAACGCGCGTGCCACGCAGGTTCAGGCGCTTCAACTGCTTCCAGTCGCGGATCGCTGTCATGCCCTGATCCGTCACCTGCTCGGCGTAATAGAGGTTCAGGTCTTTGATCTGCCGCGCGGGTTTCAAATGCAGCAGGCCCTCGTCGGTGATGCGCGTGTGCGACAGGTCCAGCCGTTCGAGCTTAGGCAGTCGCGCCAGATCGACCAGTTCCGCGTCGCTCACCCATGTGCCGCGCAGATGCACGCCGGTGATTTCGCCAGCGGCGTCACGGTCCAAG
>DATLVQ010000270.1:0-9524 GCA_035577325.1 Bryobacteraceae bacterium
GTCGGCCGAGGCCAGGCAAACCTTGGAGACCGCCATCGCCTTGGGCGCCAATACGCCCGAGGCCTATTACTATCAGGCGCTGGCTATCACGCACGCCTCGCCGGACGATCTGGACGGCGCCCAAAACGCAATTGCGCACGCCCTGGCCCTGACTGCGAGGGACCCGTACGTTTATCTGCTGGCAGGTAAGATTGCGCTGGCGAAGAAGGATTACTCCACGGCGATCGAGCGGCTGCTGGAAGCTACGCGCCTGCAGCCTACGCTCGTTCCCGCCCACTACGGTTTGCGCGATGCGTATAAAGCGCTGGGGGAAGGCGGGAAATCCGCGGCGGAACTGAACGAAATCAAGCGCATCGCCAACGATAATCCTGGGGACGACAAGAATCCCTTCTCCGCGCAGGACTTTCTCTTCTCGGTTCGTTGACGCGCGGCGGCCTCCAGGAATGCTTGCGCGATGAAGCGGAAAGAGGCGACGACACGCGCCGCCCCAAAAGCCTAGAAATACAACTTTAAGGCTAATTGCACCTCACGCGGCGAGTTCGCTTGGCTGGAAATCACACCGAAATTACCGCCGTTGACCTGGACGTTCGGCCCGCTGAATTGCGGGTGGTTGAGCGCGTTGAATGCCTCGATGCGGAATTGCAGGTGCGCGCCTTCACGCAGCATCGTCAATGGAAAATCCTTGAACAGGGAGAGCGTGGCGTTCTTTTGACCGGGTTGCCGGCACGTCCCAACCGCCCGCGGTGCGTTTCCCAGCGTGAAAGGAGGCGGCACCACAGCGACTTCAGGATTGGAAAAATAGTTGTTCAGAAAATCGGACCCGGTATTGCAGTGCAGAGGCCCGGTGAGATTGGGCCGCTGACCACCATACGTCGGAAGGCTCTGGCCTCCCGAGAGGCCGAGCAGAAGCGGCCGGCCATCATTGAACCGCCAGATGCCATTGGTCTGCCAGCCGCCGACGATCGCATTGAGTACCGGGTTCATATTGCCGCCAAGCAGTTTGTTCCGGCCGATCGGCAGCTCATAAACGTAGCTCAGCTGGAGCACGCGCGGTATGTCGAACGTCGAGAGGCTTCGCTCCAGACGCCGGTTATTGGGATCCTGCAAGCTCGTAATCCCGCCCAGCCAGGTCGTGCCGCCGTCGGTTGTCGACGCATCGTCGAGCGACTTCGACCAGGTGTACGTGATCAGCGCCTGGAGTCCGTGAGAGAATCGCTTCTCCGCGCGGATTTGCAGCGCGTTATAAATCGAATTGGCCCAAGGCGGCGAATCGCCGCCGAAGCCTCCGAACTGCGGGAACGGCAGTTGGAGCTGAGATGCATTAACCTGTGGTGACTGTCCAATCGAGCTGGTCGGGTCGATGACGCCGTAGAACGGATTGTTGACGGGCGTATTGAGCGCGGTGATCTGGTCTGAGTTATAGTGCTCGATCTGGGAGCCGAGGTAGTTCAGGCCGCCCGCGCCTCCAAAGTAGAGGTGGTGGCCCGCCTTGCCAATGTAATTCGCATCCACAAGGAAATTACCCGGCAGTTCCCGTTGCAGGCCAAAGCTCCAGCTCTGCTCATAAGGAACGGCGGAGTCGATCGAGCGGATAGGGCCTCCCGCCGAGTTCCCGACATCGTTCAAAAGGCCCAGGCTGCTGCCAAGCGGGAGGAGCACTCCACCCGGGAAAGGATCGCTTGGCCTTCCATAAGGGACGGCGCCCGAGCATTTCGGGTCCGTGCAGCCCGGATAAGTATTCACCCAGTTTGTGGCCTGGTCATAGCCTGCATAGCCAGAAGCGCCGACCCCCGCGGCGCCGGATCTAACGGTTGAATAATAGATTCCATATCCGGCGCGAACCACGGTTTTCTCTAACGGCCGGTATGCGATGCCAACCCGCGGCCCAAAACCGTTGTAGGCGGTGTTAAAACCAGGTGAGCGATTGCTGGAACTGGCAAAGATCTCCCCGCCATGAAGCGTCCCCATTCCCGGAACCTGCACAGGGGATACCACCGACGGATCGACGCCCTCCATCCGGTTGTACCGTTCCGTGCGCGGCGTGTCGATGTCGTACCGCATGCCGATGTTCACTGAGAGCTTCTTGTTGACTTTCCAGTTGTCCTGGACGAACCCACCGATCTGGAAGCTTTGCGTGCTGACCAGGTTCGGGACCTCGTATTGCCCCCACGTACCCGGACCGCCATTGCCAACCAGAAAACTCGCCATAGGGTCGCCACCGCCGGAATACGGCTGCTGCGACGTGCCCGTGAAATCGAAATAGAAAATGCCCGCCGGAACGCCAGGCTGCGTGAAGTTGTCGCGATGCATGCGGCCTTCAGCGCCGAACTTGATTTCGTGCTGGCCCCTGACCCAGCTCACGGTGCCCAGCAGGTGATGCGTTTCCTGTCCCTGGCGCAAGTAGCTCCAGGGCTGCGTTCCGATGGAAGCGCCGCCCTGGCTATAGGAGCTGTTCATGTTGATCGATGGGATGAAAGGTACGCCGGAAGCGTTAATGTAATCGGGGAAACCGAGAAGCTTGGCAGCGTCCAGATTTTTATAGTCGCCCGCAATGCTATGTGTCCAGACCGATCCTCGGGTGAACCCCCATGCCAGATTCAGCAGCAACGTCGGGGTAAAAGTGTGCGTCAGATTCACAGCAGCAAGGTGGGCCGCGCTGGTTTGTGGACCCGCAGTGCACGGATCCGCGAAATTACCAAAGCAGTTGAAGCCGTGGCCCGAGTTTCCTTGCCGCGAGTATTTGACGCTGAACAGGTTGCTATCGTTGAAGCGGTGGTCGATTTTAATATCGTATTGATCGTTAGTGCCCTGGTTCGATCCGGCAGCAATGAAATTGGTGTACGGGTTGTAGCCTGCCGTCCCCACGCCTTCATTCGGAAGCGGGTAGTACTGCATGAGCTTGAGCGAAACCGGATCGATTAAGTTGCCCGGATTAGCGGGCAGCTGAAATCTGGTTCCGTTGAGGTATGGGCTGCCCGGGCTCATGTAAGTCGCCAAGTTGTTGAACGGTATGTATGCGGACCGCACGGGGCCGCCCGCATTCGGGTCGTAGAGACCGGTGTATGGATCCCAGAGTTGCCCGCCGTCGGCGGAGCACCGGCCGTTGGCGTCGAAACTGCCACCCGAATACCCGCACAATTCCCCAAAATTGCCTGTTCGCTCGGCGGCGCTGGGCACGCCGAACTGGCTGCTGGTGGCCGTGCGGCTGCGCGTGCCGTCATAGTCGAAGAAGAAGAAGGTCTTGTCCTTCTTGATCGGCCCGCCTACCGTGCCGCCGAAATTGTTATTGCGAAGCGGCGCGATAGGAACGCCGCTCTGATTGTTGAACCAGTTGTTGGCGTCCAGTTTCTGATTGCGGAAGAACTCGTATGCGCTTCCATGAAATTGGTTGGAGCCAGAGCGGGTCACCATGTTGACAATCGTCCCGCCCGAGAACCCGTATTCGGCGCTGAAGTTGGTCTGCTGCACGGTGAATTCTTCGACGGCGTCCACCGACGGCGTGTAGGTCGGCACCTGGATGCCGCTATTTTGCTCGAAATTCGTCACGGTGACGCCATCGAGCAACATGTCGGCGGTGGCGTTGCGGCCGCCATTGGAAACAAAATTATTTTGTGCGCAGCTCTGGCAATTCGCGTCGGCTTCGGTGATTCCCGGTGTGAGATACGCCAGGTCAGTTACCGATCGGGAAATTAGAGGCAGATCGTTGATGAATTTCCGGTCTACCGTCTGTCCGGTCACGGCGTCTTGCGTCGATAGCAGAGGCGCCGACTCGGAGATCTCGACCGTCTGAGACGTCGCGCCCACTTGCAGCGCAAAGTTCACTGTGACGTTCTGGCTGATGTCCAGCTTGATGCCGGACTGCGTCTCGCCGCGGAAGCCCTGCGCTTCCACGGTGATTTTGTATGCTCCGGGAGGCACCTGGCGGAACACGTAGCGGCCCGAGGCATCCGATGTGGCGGAGAACGAGAAACCTTTCGCCTCGTCCACCATCTTGATTTGAGCGTTTGGAACCACGGCGCCTGACGGGTCCGTTACCAGGCCCGTAACTGAGCCGGTGTAAAGCTGACCCCAAGCTATTGAGCAGAACAAGACGGCGATCATCATGGTGGCCAGAACCGCTGACGCGCGCACCCTGACACTATGCATACGTGCATTTGCCAAATTCATCACCCGGACCTCCCGCAATGTTGGTTTGCAACTACCCGTGAAATTAATGGCGTTATACTATCGCCGAAAACCGTATGGGTCAAGTACTAGTTTGAAGAAGCGCCGATTTACGCAAGTGTACACAAGTGTAAAGTGGTGTTTAGCGGCGTCCGGCGCCTAAGTAATTAATTGGCCACATCGATGGCACGGCCGGAACCACTGTCTGCGCTACGCTGTTACCTGACGCGCATGTCCCGCCCGAACGTGATGGCCCGACGATATTTCGTGCGCGGCCGCGTCCAGGGAGTCGGGTTTCGCTACTTTGCCCAGCGCGCGGCGGCGCAAGTTGGCGTCGGCGGCTACGTGCGCAATTTGGATGATGGGCGCGTTGAAGTCTACGCCGTGGGAACTCCCGAGCAGCTTTCCGAACTCGCCGGTTTGCTCTGGACCGGGCCGCGGTTCGCCGCCGTGCGCGGCGTTGAAGAACAGGAAGCGGCCGTGCAACAATACGATACTTTTCACATTGAGGCCTGATGACCGACACCGCCCACTTGAAGAAGCTGATCCGCGAAGTGCCCGATTTCCCAAAACCCGGCATCCTGTTCTATGACATCACCACGCTGCTCAAAGACAGAAAGGGCTTTCACGACACCATCGACGGGCTCAGGGAGCATTACGGGAATTCCGGTGTCGACATGGTCATCGGCATCGAGGCGCGCGGATTTATCTTCGCGCCGGCCCTCGCTTATGCGCTGGGCGCGGGTTTTGTGCCGGTGCGGAAACCGAAAAAGCTGCCCTCTGAGCGCGTGAGCGTGAGCTATGCACTTGAATACGGCACCGACAGCCTGGAGATTCACAGGGATGCGATCAGCAGCGGTCACAGCGTCCTGATCGTGGACGATCTGCTGGCCACAGGCGGCACGGCCGCGGCCGTGACCGAACTGGTGGAAAAGGTCGGCGGCAAAGTTGCCGGCGTGGGCGTGGTGGTCGAACTGACATTCCTCAACGGCCGCGGCAAGCTCGCCGGATACGACGTGTTCTCTCTGCTTCAATACGACAAATGAGCGGCCCTCGCCGCGCGCGTATTCTCGCCTTCGCCAAGATCAATCTCGATCTGCGCGTGCTTTACCGGCGCGAGGACGACTTTCACGAGCTGCGCACGATTTTCCAAACCATCTCGCTCGCCGACCGTATTGATGTAAGCTTCAGACCTTCCCGCAAGATCACGATCCGGGTGAACGGGAACGTCGCGATCCCCGACAACCTGATGGTGCGCGCCGCCGGGAGTTGCTTGGATGCCATGCGCGTCACGGGCGAAGTCGAGTTCACGCTGGACAAGCGCATACCCATGGGCGCGGGACTGGGCGGCGGATCGTCCGATGCCGCAGCGGTGCTCCTCGCTCTGCCCGTGCTGGTGGGAAAACCACTAGGGCTGCCGGCGCTGATGCAATTGGCGGGGGAGCTGGGTAGCGACGTTCCTTTTTTCCTGCTTGGCGGCACCGCTGTCGCCGTCGGACGCGGCACCGAAGTTTATCCCCTGCCCGACGGGCCGCCGCGCGCGGGCCTGGTGATAGCTCCCGAATTGCACGTTTCAACAGCCGACGCCTACCGCCGCCTAAGCGCCGAATTGACATCGAAATCGCAACAAAATAAGATAGTTAGTTTCCAGTCCCAAACCTGGCAGGGGGGTGCGGGCAGGGGCGGTCCAACCTCAGGCGAAAATGATT
Organism: Bryobacteraceae bacterium; assembly: GCA_035577325.1. Taxonomy (GTDB): domain Bacteria; phylum Acidobacteriota; class Terriglobia; order Bryobacterales; family Bryobacteraceae; genus QHXW01. Next base: position 5,874 of record DATLVQ010000270.1, read on the forward strand.
TCGAGAGCGTCGTTTTCAGGCAGCATCCCGCGCTAAAATCGATTAAGCGGCGTCTCGAGAAGTTGGGTGCTCAGCCCGCCCTGATGAGCGGCAGTGGTTCCGCCGTCTTCGGGCTGTTCCAGGGGAGTGAGCAGATCCGGCGTGCCCTCCCACTGTTCAGAGAAGCGTTTCGAAAGGAACGGGTCATTCCCATAACGCTGGTAAGCCGCGCGAAATATCGTTCGGAGTGGTACAAAGGGCTGCGATCACATGCGAGAGAAAACCAATGGCCGCCCCTGAGCCGGTACGCGCGATGAATGCGGATCGAATCAAGATTTTCAGCGGAAGCGCCAACCGCGCCCTGGCCGAGGAAATCTGCCAGAACCTGCGACTGGATCTGGCGCAGGCGCAGGTGAAGAGCTTCGCCGACGGCGAGAACAACATCCAGATTCAGGAAAATGTGCGAGGTGCCGACGTCTTCGTGGTGCAGCCCACCTGCACGCCGGTGGATCACCACATCATGGAGCTGCTGTTCATGATTCACGCGCTCAAGCTGTCGTCGGCGCACCGGATCACGGCAGTGTTACCCTATTATGGGTACGCCAGACAGGACCGCAAGGATAAACCCCGCGTTCCGATTTCAGCAAAACTGGTTGCACGGCTGATAGAAGCTTCGGGAACGGACCGTATGCTTACGCTGGATTTGCATGCGGCGCAAATTCAGGGATTTTTCGATATCCCGGTGGACCACTTGTTCGGGACGCCGGTGATGATCGATTATTTCAAGCCGCTCGAGATCCCGAATCTCACGGTGGTATCGCCTGACGCGGGCGGCGTGGAGCGCGCGCGGGCTTTCGCCAAACGGCTGAATGCGCCTCTGGCCATCATCGACAAGCGCCGCGAAGAAGCCAACGTGGCCGAGGTGATGAACGTGATCGGTAAGGTGAAGGGCCGCAATTGTTTGATGGTGGACGATCTGATCGATACCGCTGGAACTCTGGTCAAAGGCGGCGAAGCGCTGCTCCGGCATGGCGCGGCCAGTGTTTCGGCCTGCGCCACGCATGCGATTCTGTCGGGTCCGGCGGTGGAGCGCATTGAGAAATCGGATATGAAGGAAGTGGTGGTGACCAATTCCATTCCCCTGACGGAGCGCGCGCGGCAGTGCAGCAAGATCAACGCGCTTTCGGTGGCTCCGTTACTGGCGCGAGCAGTACAATCCATCCACGAGGAGACTTCGGTCAGTATTTTGTTTGTTTGAGATTACGGGCGATCAACCCACGTCAAGCGATTTTTCATGCTGAGATGCTGAGAAGTTTTCGGCGCCCGGCGGTGAAGAAACGTTTCGGACTTGAAAACCCGTTGAGGAGATGCAATGAAAACGAATATTACGGTGCCCGCGGAGCCACGTGCGTCCCGCGGCAAGAATGAAGCGCGGCGTACGCGTCGCGAGGGCAAGATCCCGGGCGTGGTTTACGGCGCCTACAAAGATCCGGTGCCGGTGGCGGTAAGCCCGCGGCAGATTTCGCAGATCCTGCACAGCAAAACCGGGCACAACACCATTTTTAATTTGAGCATTCAGGGTGGCGAGAACACGCCGGTCATGGTGGTCGATGGGCAACACGACCCTATCCGCGGCAACCTGCTGCACGTGGACCTGAAGCGCATCGATCTTACCAAACGCATCCGCGTCTCGGTTCCTGTGCTTACCCACGGCGAGGCCCCAGGAGTTAAGCAGCAAGGCGGGCTGCTCGAAGTGATCACGCGCGAAATCGAAATTGAATGCCTGCCGGACGAAATCCCGGAACACTTCACCGTGGACGTCGGCGAATTGATGCTCGGGCAAAGCAAACGCGCCGGCGATATTCCCGTGGCTGGGTCGATGAAACTGATCAGCCCGCCGGACGCGGTGATCGCGCATGTCATTACCATCAAGGTGGTGGAGGAGCCCACTCCTGCCGAGGCCGTGGCTGCACCCACCGCGGAAGCTGCTCCCACCGAACCCGAAGTCATCAAGAAGGGCAAGAAGGAAGAGGAAGGCGCGGCCGAGGGCAAAGCCGAAGGGAAAACCGAAGGCAAGGCCGAAGCCAAGCCCAAGAAGAAGTAGCCGGGAATGTACCTGGTGGCGGGTCTGGGGAATCCTGGAGAAGAGTATGAGAATACTCCTCACAATCTGGGATTCCGGGTTATCGACTTGCTGGCGGAGCGGCACAAGATTCGCGTGAGCCGCAAGGATTCGAAGGCGCTGACCGGGGTTGGCGAGATCGAGGGCAAGGCAGTAATGCTGGCTAAGCCGCAGACGTTTATGAATCTCAGCGGCACGTCGGTGGCGCCTTTGATGCAGAAGCACTCATTGACGCCGGCGGATTTGATTCTGGTGTACGACGAGCTGGATTTGCCGTGGGGCGAGATGCGCATTAAACCGCGCGGCTCGGCTGCAGGGCATAAGGGGCCGACGTCGGTAATCGGCAGCCTGGGAACGCAGGAATTTGTCAGAGTGCGGCTCGGCATTAATCCGGGCCGGGAAATCCGCGAAGGCGCGGAATATCTGCTGGCGCCCATCAAGCGCTCGCAGCAGAAGGAGACGGAAGAGCTGGTTGGCCGCGGGGCTGACGCAGTGACTTCCATAATTGCCGAAGGCGTCGAAAAGTCCATGACGAAATTCAATCGTCGCGCCCAAGGTTTAAAAACTGAGGAAGAATGAGGATCTACGAAGAGCTGTTTATCGTGAAGCCGGACGCGCCGGACGAGGAGGTCGACCAGTTCATCGAGCAGATGAAGTCGGTCGTGACCACCGCCGGGGGCACCGTGGACAAGGTCGATAAGTGGGGCAAGCGCAGGCTGGCGTACCGCGTGGACAAGTACCGGGAAGGAGCTTATGTGCTGTTTCAGTTCAGCTCGGCGCCGGAAACGGTAAAAGAGTTTGAGCGGCGCCTGCGCGTGACCGACCTGGTGATCAAGTTTCTGACGGTCCGTATCGATGAGACGTTGAAGCGTCTGGAAAAGCGTAAAAAAGACCGCGACAAGCGCGCGCACCGGAAAGCCACGGCGGCTCCGGCTCCGGCGCAACCGTCGGTGGCGCAGCAGATGCTCGGCGAACCGGCGCCGGCGGAGTAAGCGAGGAGAATCGATATGGCGGAATCCAAAGGAAGACCCGGCAGCGCCGGACAAAGGCCGACGGGCGGCGATAAAGCCGTCGCCACGCAGAAGAAACAATATTTCCGGCGAAAAAAAGTTTGCCGTTTTTGCGTGGAGAAAATCGACGACATCAATTATAAAGACGTGCGGCTGCTTTCGAGCTTTGTCGCTGAGCGCGGCAAGATCGTGCCGCGCCGCATTTCAGGCGTGTGCGCGCCGCATCAGCGCCGCTTGAACGACGCGATTAAGAAAGCGCGCAACATTGCGCTGCTGCCGTTCGCGGCATCGATTTAGATTGGAACGGGCCGTGCTGCCGGTGCGCTTTAGGCTTCATGAAAAGCGCGCCGCGCGGTCGCCTGTGACACGTGGAGATTGAACATGGAAATCATTCTTAGGGAAGACGTAGAAAAACTAGGCGCGCGCGGCGAGGTGGTGAAGGTTGCCGCCGGTTACGCACGCAATTTTCTGCTGCCGAAGCGGCTGGCTGTGGCGGCCACCGAGTCCAACAAGAAAATCGTGGAGCAGGAGCGCCAGGCG
>DATLVQ010000271.1:0-2070 GCA_035577325.1 Bryobacteraceae bacterium
AGTTTGCTGGGAGCCTTCGACCCAAAGCATGGCGACGAGGAGATTGAGGACCCGATTGGAAAGGATCTCGCCGCGTTCGAGGTCTGTTACACACGGCTCCGAGAGTGCATCTTTCATTACCTGGACACGACCGATGACTTCAAATAAGGCGCACGCTTCATGTCCTGGAACCGAAACGGTCTCCGTACACATTTTTCTTCTGGCTCGATCTCAGCGACAGCGCATGGGTTCAATCCCGCCCGTTGGCTCCAGGGTACTGGCGGAGTAGTCACTGTGTACAAGCCGAGGACTGAGTGAGTAGTTCCGATTTGACAATTCTAATGCTGATCTGATGCTCGAGTCATTTAGGGGGCGGGTAATGCCAATCGCCTCGGGCCCGACTTCACCAGGGGTGTGATTAAAGGTGTCGATCATTTCATTGGGGCATTTCGGGAAAATCAACGATTGAGATATGAAAAGTGCGACAATTTGGCACTTGTACTTTTGGGAAATGTGTATAATTAACGGAGTTCATGATTGATGAACCGTTAGATAAAAACCAAAATCAACCTGAACAAAGTCTGGATCAACGCTTTGCCAATCGCCCGCACTTGCGCCGTCGGTTGTTGAGCATTGCAGATATGCTCGATCAAGCCGTGGCCGAGGGATGTAGCGCCCATGAGGCTGAAGCGCGTGCCATCGAACAAATGCGCAAATTGGGAAATGAAGTTCTGAGCGACTGGGCTGAAAAGGCAGAACAAAATGCCCTGCTTAAAGCGCAGCAGAAGGATCCCACGCTGCGAGCTTATCGAAAAAAAAACTCCTGAGCTGGCACTCGACCTACGGCGACATCTGGGTGAACGAACAGCGTCTGCGCCAAGGCCGGCACGGAGCTCAGGTCCGGCCGTTTTGCGAGCGTGCCCAGGTTAGAGCGAACGCTTACTCCTTGCCCCTTCAGCGAATTCTGACCGATTTTGGGGCCGAGGAATCGTTTGTCCGTGCGACGGAGAGAGTGCGCGAACACTATGGCATCGAGCTTGCGGCCAGTGGAGTGCGCCAACAGACCTTGATCCATGCCAGGGCCATTGGCGGCGTCGAACACGATGCGCCCAAGCAACCGGCGAGAACGATCATCACCCAAATGGACGGGTGCATGTTGCCCATCGTAGAGCCTCTGAGCGATCCCGCCGTGGACCGACGCCAGGGGAAGAAACTTTTGTGGCGAGAGGCGCGCCTGTGCTGCGCCCGTTCTCAGAAGCAAGTGGATTGCCTTTATGGGGCGACCTTTGGGAGCGTCAAGGTTGCCGCTCTGCTGTGGCGTCAGACTGCGTGCGCGGCCGGTTTAGATTCCAAGAGCTGGGTTCACGGGCTTGGCGACGGCGCCCCCTGGATCTTGAGCAATTTTGAGGAACAGTTCGGTGCGGGTAAAGAGTCGCGGGCCAGCTATACCGTCGATTTCCATCATGTGAGCGACTACCTAGCGGCGGCGGCGCCCATCGTGGCTCCGGATCAGAACAAGGACTGGCTGCAGGAGCAACAAGCGCTCCTGCTGCAGAACCAGGTCGAATCGGTCTTGGGGACTTTGCGAAAGAATTTGCAAGCGCCCCAAGAAAAGGAAGCACCGGTTCGCAGCGCCCATGATTACATCCTGGAGCGCAAAGGGCATATGGATTACGCGGGGGCTGTGGCGGCAGGATTACCGATTGGCTCCGGTGAGGTCGAGAGCGGCCACCGGCACGTGCTTCAGAAGCGACTCAAAATCGCCGGCGCTTGGTGGCTGGAGCGTAATGCCGAAGCCATGCTCCAATTGAGAACAACTCGCGCCAACAAAGATTGGGAGAAATACTGGTCGGGAATTATGAAAAACTGACCGACACTTTTGATCGCACCCGTTGGCGTGTTCAGACTTGCGACGTTTTGAGCGGTTCAGTAAGCCTTGCTCACGGTATGACGCACTTCTCATGGCTGGACGGCAGCATCGTCGGGTTTTATTTGCTCGTCACGATGTGCGCCGGGATTGCCGTGCGCCGTTACGTCGCCAATGTTGAAGACTTCCTGGTGGCGGGGCGCGAGATGAATGTGTATCTCGGC
>DATLVQ010000272.1:0-8823 GCA_035577325.1 Bryobacteraceae bacterium
GTAGCGGACCCCACCAGCCGGCCGCTGGCGCGCGATACGCAGCGCTTCGAAGAGCTTTATCATGCACGCCACCCGGAGTACGCGCGCGCGGAATATCGCATCTCGATCGCGTCGGACGACCCTGAAGTCGTAGTCGAAGCCATCCTCAAACTCCCCGCCCTGCTATGAACGTCGCCATGAAAGTCGGGCGCAAGCTGCGGCGGCAGGCGCTCTCCATTTTCCGCGCCGCTCTGGCCGCGGCCGACCCCGGTGATGCCATCCGGCGGCATGTCCGGCTGCGGGATGGCGTTCTCCTCGCCGGGCGCGCGCGCTACCCGCTGCGCACCATTCGCAATGTTCACGTGGTGGGCGCGGGCAAAGCCGGGGCCGCCATGGCGCAGGCAATCGAAAAACTCGGCGTGCCCAAGGCGCAGCGTGGCGCGTCACTGGTCAACGTGAAGTACGGTTATACCGCCAAACCCGCGCGGCCGGCCGGGTGGATCGAGTTCAACGAGTGCGGCCACCCCGTGCCCGATGAACGGGGCGTGCTCGGCGCGCAGCGCATCGCGGAAATCGCGGCGGGTGCAGGCCCGGACGATCTGGTGATCTGCCTGGTGTCCGGCGGCGCTTCCGCCCTGCTTCCCCTCCCGGCTCCACCCGTTACGCTGGCGGAAAAGCAGGAGGTCACCCGATTGCTGCTCGCGTCCGGCGCCGATATTCACGAAATCAACGCCGTCCGCAAACACATCTCGCTCATAAAAGGCGGGCAATTGGCGCGCATGGCTTACCCGGCACGCGTTCTATCGCTGATTCTTTCTGATGTCATCGGCGACGATCTGGACGTGATCGGATCGGGTCTCACGGCGCCCGACGCGTCGGCCTTTTCCGGCGCCAGAGCGGTGCTCGAGAAGTACAGCCTCCTCAATCGCGTGCCGTTATCCGTTGCCGATCGGCTCACCGCAGGTATGCGTGGCGAAATTCGCGAAACTCCCAAGACCGGCGATCGTGCTTTCGCGCGCACGCAGAATCTCGTAGTCGGCAGCAATCGACTGGCCGTCGAAGCCGCCGCCGCGCATTCGCGTGAACTGGGCTTCCGTACCATGATCCTCTCAACGACTATCGAGGGAGAGACACGCGACGTTGCGCGCGTGCACGCCGCCATCGCCTGGGAAATCGCGCACTACGGCCGTCCGCTTGCGCCCCCGGCCTGCTTGATCAGCGGTGGAGAAACTACGGTCACGCTGCGTGGCGCGGGCCTCGGCGGACGGAATCAGGAATTTGTGCTTGCCGCGGCTATAGATATCGCCGGCTCAGACAGCATCGTGATCCTTAGCGGTGGCACGGACGGCACTGATGGCCCTACCGGCGCCGCCGGCGCTATCGCTGACGGCCAGACTCTAGCCCGCGGCCCGGGCGCAAGAGAATATCTGACCGCCAACGACTCGTATCACTATTTTGAAAAGCTCGACGACCTGCTGATCACGGGGCCGACAAATACAAACGTCATGGACGTGCACATCGTGCTGGTAGGCGCGGGCATGTGATTTCTTCTAAACCGGCACGTACTGCCTGAGATACCGGTGCGCCATGCGGAAGCCCGTCTTGCACCCCTCGGTGAAATTGCCTTCACCGCCCGGCGGATCGTAGAGATCGTCTTCATGCTCCACGCTCATGGCGCCTGCGTATCCGACCTCCTGCAGCACCGTGAAGAACGCCGGCCAGTCGATTGAGCCCAATCCCGGCAGCCGGAACCGCCACCACTCGGCGCCGTCCACCGGATGAATGCCGCCATGTCGCAGAATAGGCCAACGGATTTGTGTGTCTTTCAGATGCACGTCGTAGATCTTATCCACAAAATCACGCGCCGTCTGGATTGGATCCATCATCTGCCAAACCAGGTGCGACGGATCATACTGGAGCCCTACGTAGGGCGAGTTCCCGAACGCCTTGAATAGCGGTTCATAACCGGCGGGGCCAGTGGCTACGTTCGGGCCGCCCGGCCACGGCTCCCACAAGAGCCGCACATGATATTTCTCGCATGCTGGGAAATATTTCTCGGTGTACACGCGCACGATCTCGTCCACCTGCTGCGCCAGCGATTCTTTCGGATCTTTGCCCGACGCCGTGCCGATATACGGCACCCCCAGCTTGCCCGCCAGTTCGATAGATTTGACGAAATACGCGTTGTCCCGGCCGCGCCGGTCCGGATCGGCGGCAATGTGATTCTGGGTCACCTGCAGCGCCGAAACATGCATGCCTGAACGCTCGATCGTGCCTTTGATTTTGGCGATCTGCGCGTCATCAAGCGCTGCGGCGTCCAGCGCAGAATGCGGCGAAGAGCCCAGAATCATATTGTTGTAACCGGCTTCGTGGGCGAACGCCAGATTGGCCTCCGTATACGGCCCCAGAATGCCGAGCCGGGGCTTCCATTCTTGGTGCACGAATTTCTGGGCGGAGGCGGCGGCACTGGCTGCAAGACCGCTCAAAACGGCGCGCCGGGACACGGAGTATGGGTTGTTTGGCACGGATTTATTGTAATCCGCGGCGCCTGAGTGTGCATTTTTCTTTGAACCGGGCCACCCAAATGAGGCATACTCTTCTGATAGTCCGGCCGCCCCAAACGCGGGCAGACCCAGGAGCGCCACAAATTGTCGGCTTATAGCTTCTTAGATCCGCGCTGCAAATTCGCTCTGCCCGCGAGTTTCGACTATGCGGGTTACATCGAAACCGAGCAGGAATTGTGGGCTCTGTTTCCCGAGACGCAGGGAAAACGCGTGAACTTCTGCCAGCTCGGCCTCACGGCGAGTCTGTACATTGAGGCACCTGACAATGGCGCCGAGCTGAGACCCGGCGAAACTTATTTCCTGATGCCTTTCGCCGACCACACTATGCGTCCGCTGCGCATGCGGATGCTGCGCAAGCTCACGCTTAATGAATACCGCCTGAGTCATATCACCGCCGTGCGCCTGGGCGAAATGCTCGAAGACGCGGGCGAAATCATGGATGAAGTGCACCTGAAGATTCTGGGCCCGGAGAGCGTCGAGGAATCGCAGTAGGTCCGGCAGCGAAAAAGTGAGACGGACGCCTACTGCGGCAGCCCGATGTCGAAATTCCAGTTGCCGAAAATCTGCTGCCCGCCTTTCGGTGCCGCCGTAAGCAGTGGCTCGACGCCGGCTAGAACATTGATGGCCGTCACGCTCGCCGGGTCAGCGCCATTTGTGGCCGAGAGCATGATCGCGTCACCCGGCTTCAGCTCGTCTAGTTTGAGTTGGGGCATGCGTTCCAGCATGTCCTGAAGATCCCCTGCTCGCCGCATTCCGCCGCCAGGGCCACCTCCCGCGCCTGGAAACTGCGCTGGCTCCGCGGGAGCGCCGCCCGCGCCCGGCTTGGCTCCTTCTGCACGCGGTGGACCCGGGACACCTTCCGCGCGGCCGGCCGGTCCGCCGCCATTTGACCCACTGGCGCCGTTATCGCGCCGCGCCAGCATACCTGCCATCCACGGTGCCAGCCGCTTCAAACTCGTGTCCGAAGTGACGTGTACCGTCACCGGCTTGTGCTCCACCAGATCCGTGAGCTTGATCTCGCCCTTCCCCGCGTCAATGGACTTGATCACGCCTGCAATATTGCGAAACGATCCCGAAACAATCTCCTCGGCTTTGATGCGCGTCCCGTCCGCGTTCTTTTCGCCCAGCACGCGCAGCTGATCGCCCAATTTCAAATCGGCGAAAGAGCCCGGCCTGGCATCGCTGAAACGCACAGAGTCCGGCGCATACCGGCGGAAATTCACCGTGTCCGGCATTTCGACCACCACCGGCTTCGGGCCTTCGCGAGTCCGCGTCGAAATTGTAATCTCTTTCGTCGCCGCGTTGATCGCCGTAATCGGCCCGGCCATCCCGCGCCGCTTCCACTCCTCGCGATCGCGCTCGTGTTTCTGCGCCAGATCGGACTTGGTCATGATGATCACGGCCACCGCGGCGATCGATTTCTGGTCCTCCGCCATGTGGCCGCGCACAAACGCCCGGTCGCCCACCGCGACGTCTGGCAGCGTAATCTTCGCGGCTTTCTTCAGATCCTTTTCGCCTGGAGGTATGCGCAAATAAGACGTGCTTTCGTCGACCGTCGCCGCCGTTACGGCGCCCGCATCAGACTTCAAGCTGATCCGCTTGCCAGCCGCGTCAATCGCCATCACTTCGCCAATCACGCGGTCGAGCTTCGCCGTCGGAGCCTGCGCATACGCGCCGGCGCACAGATTCGCCACCACCAGCGGCGCCACGAGACTATGCCGTCGGACCTGTTGCGGCAGTCGCATCCGATAAATTGACGTGCCAAACGGCACCATTGGTTACTATTGAAACACGATCCGCGGGCGTCTCAGGGCTCCAACTGGCGGTCGCGCGCCGCCATATCACGCGCCACCGTTCGCGATCCGGCGTACAACACCAGCGCGAGCCCTACCGACAGCGCCGGAATCACGAACATCGCCTGCTGCAGGCCAGTCGCCCGCGCCGCTTCCGTTATCGCGCCCGATTCTGTCGCGCGCCGCGCCATCAGGTCGCTCAGCCGCCCCGTGAGCAGCGGTCCGAACGACGCCCCGCACAGATACATGGCCATGAAGTAGATTGACATGGCCGTGCCGCGCAGCGCGGGCGCCACAATGTCCTGCAACGCCGAATACACCAGCCCGTAATAGGTGTTCAGCAGCCCGTATGCCGCGCACATCAGGACAATCGCCGCCACCCACGACCCCGCCGGTTGCATCACCGACAATAACGCAAGCGGTGCTGCGGCCAGCGCGGTGACCGATGCCGAAAGCATCCGCCCGTTCCGGCGCCTGCGAATGGCATAGTCGCCGATCAAGCCGCCCGCGAGAACCGCGAAGATACCAGCCGCCGCATGCCCCACTCCCAGCCAGAAGGCCGATCGCGCAATTGAGAGGCCGTGCACGCGCGTCACAAACGCCGGCAGAAACGTGCCCAGCGCATAGAGGTTGAAGTTGATCAGAGCGCCCGAAGCCGTAATCCACCAGAGCGTCGGGATGCGCACCAGCGACCATGCCGAAACGTGGTGGCCGGCGGAAACGTGGCTTTCCGAGCCGCCCCGCCGGGGCTCGCGCAACGTGATCAGCGCCGGCGTCAGCAGAACCGCCGGAAAGGCCGCCAGTAGCAGCGCCGCGCGCCACCCAAACGCCTGCGCCACTGGCCCGCTCACCATGTAGCTGAGCGCCGTCCCCATCGGCACCGCCAACATGAAAAACGCCAGTGCGCGCGAACGTTTGTGCGCCGGGAAAAGATCGCCAATCCAGCTTGTGCCAGCGGGAGCGCAGGTCGCTTCCCCCACGCCCACGCCCAGCCGCGTCACCACCAGCATGCCGAAGCTCGTCACCAGCGCCGCACCCGCCGTGAGCGCGCTCCACACCAGCATGCCCAGCGCCAGCAATTTCTTGCGGCTCCAGGAATCGGCCAGACGCCCGAACGGCAAACCCACGACTGCGTAAAGGATGGTGAACACGGTACCCAGCAGGCCGAGTTGCGTGTCGGTGAGGTGAAATTCCTTGCGAATCGGCTCCGCCAGCGGCCCCAGCGTCTGCCGGTCGTAGAAATTCAGCAGATTGATGGCGAACAGGACGGCCAGCGCATATCCGGCACGCAACTTTCCGCTCTCCGGTTGCCACGTGGACGGCGGATCGGCGCTGCGAGCGGGGGCCCCGGCTGGTTGCATGCGGTCTTCAAGTGTAGCGCAGCAGTAATCCGCTTCCACTGTCCGCGCTGCGAGCGTTACGCGGTACACGGTATCGTCGGCCATGGCGGCCGTGAGGGCGTGCGCTTCTCCAAAGCTTACTGGTAGGCGATCCTTGCGGCCGAAATCCTCAAGGCCCTCGATCGGAATGGTCTGAGTGTTCTCGCGGCACACGGCCGCACCAGGATTGCCGCGGCCGACTTCGGATCCGGAATGCCTCTTACTCTTGGCTTTTCTCGGCGTCTCTGCGTCTCGGCGTTGAAGATTTACTGCCCGGCGCTGCCGATATGCGCCCCAGCCCTCAGCTCTTCTTGACCGTCACAGCGCCGCGATCCGTCGTAATCGTGATCACCGGCCCGTCGCCCGTCTTGCCCTTGAGCGTTCCGCCCTGGCCCTCGGTCGCCGTCTGAATGGGCTCGCCGTATTCGTTGTGCGCTTCGCCGCGCGTGGTCGTGGCCTTCAATTCGAACTTGGCGGATTCGGATAACTCGAGATCGATATTTCCCGACCGGCTGCGTGCGTCGATTTTGGGCACTGGCAGCTTGCCCGGCTTCAGATCGATATCGCCGCGCTCGGTCTCTAGCTCGAGCGATTGCGTGAAATCTTCCAGGTGAATGTCTTTCGACCGGGTCACCAGGCGCACCGGTCCGATCAGGTTCGTCCCCGTGAAATCGCTCAGGCTCATCGTAATGGTACCGGGCACTTTTTCAACCCGCAGATCGGTATTGCGCGATTCCAGGTGCAATGGCTTGGCCAGATTCTTGAATTGCAGCGTTCCCGAGTACGATCCGTTGACCGTCACCTGCCCGGCAATGTTCTCGAGTTCGACGTCCGACCCGCGTCCCTCGATATCCACGTCGCCTTTGACATCTACCGCCCGTACTAGGTCGCTGCGCTGCAAGTCCACTTTGGCGCCGCCGCCGATATTGGTGAGGCGCACCCCCGCATTGCCGCTGGCAATATCCACGCTGCCCGCCACATCGTTGACGTCGTAATCCCCATAACTGCCCCGGCCTTCGATGGCCGCGCTGCGCGGCAGTGTCACTTCCAGGTCGCAGGAAACGCGCCGTGCATGCGAGGCCTTCTCCTGGTTGGTACGCACGACGATGCGGTCTCCGTCCAACACGATCTCGAGCGGCGTTTGGCCGTCGGCCTGGTCCGCGTCCGGTTTATTAAAGGCCCGGACCATCTTGTGCTCGTCCACCTTGATCGTCGGATCATCAGACCCGCTGATGCGTACGTTGCCGCGCAGGTTCTCAAACACCACGTGAACTTTGCCCTTGACGGGCTTCTCGGCGCTAGTCCGGTAATCGTACTGCTCGCCGAACATCTCCAGGCTGGTGTTCCCGAACGGCGGAAAATGCACGCCATGGCGGTCAGCCGCATACATGCCGGAGCCCACAATGCACAGCAGAATGATCAGAGCCACTTCGCCGCCCGACAGGCTCCCCGACGGGAGCGGCTTCGAGCGCGACGCCTCGATCAGCACTTCGATGAGGCGCAGCACGCCCCATGCGATCAGAATGAACGGCCAGTACATCGAGATCCACTGGAACAGCGGGACTTCCTGCCACAGGTTGCGCGTAAGGAACATCACGCCGAGCAGGATCAGTATGAGCGGCCCGGTGAGCGAACGGCGTGTCACGCCACACCTCCAGCGGGCGGCCCAGAGCGTGTCGCGCGGCCAACAAGGGTCAGCAGACCGATGACGATGAGAATTACCGGCCACGTCTGTTGAAACCCGTAAGGCGTCATGTGATCGAGCGCGAACAGCGTCCCGATGGTGATGAGGATAATGGGACCGCGGACCGCGCGAACCAGCTCGTTAACGCTGGTCATGTTGCACCTCCTTGGGCGGATTTCCCGTGGCGTCCGCGTGCGCTGCGCCAGTGAGGCGCATGAACAGCAGGTAAACGCCGAGCAGGATCAGCAGGATTGGCCAGTACTTCAGAATTCTTTCGAGCGGGATTATGTCGGTGGTGTTCAGCAGCAGCAGCACACCCACTACGATCAGCACTACCGCACCTGCCGGAAAGCGCGAGCCCCGCGTGTGCAGGTCGATCAGGCTTGAGAACTCGTCCACCGGTTGGCCGGCGCGCCGTTTAATCGCGGTGTGGTGCGCTTCGAGAGCCATGTAGAAAACCCAGACAGCGATGAGGATACCGAACAGCGGCTCAAGTCCCGCGGCTGAGCCGGAGCTGATGATGCTGATCAGCAGTCCGAAAATAATCGCGTGTACCAGGCCTTTCGCGTATTGGCCGTTGTAAATCGCGCCGACCCCAGGAACCACAAACCCGAGCGCGAAGGCTAGGCCGGGGGAGACGCTCGGGTCGGCAACGGGCGGCCCGGAGTACACTGGCGGCGTCGGAGCTACGGGGCGCGCCGCGCTCGCAGTCTCCACGGGCACATGCTCATCGCAATAAACTGTGCCATTGGCAGCTCTCTTGCACTCTTCGCAAAGCGGCTTGCCGCAGCTGCGGCAGAATGCCGCCGCGGGTACCTCTGGATGATTGAGACAGTTCATAAAAAAATCCCCTATTTCTTCGGTGTTGCTCCCGCGCCCGGTTGGCCCGGGTCTGTGTGTCCAGCTGTGCCTCGTACGGGTAGCCGCCGCTCGTCGGTATTCTCGGAGGGTGGCGCGGCCGTATCCTGATCCTGCTGGTCGCGCCACTCCCGTAAGCGGGACTGGATCTGATACACGAATCTCAAATTCTCGTAAAATTTCACCGAGCGCTCCCAGCCGCGTTGCGCGCGATTCTCGAGACCGGCTAATACGCGCGACGGGTTGAGATCGGCGGGACTCAGTTGGCGGCCCGGAATGCCCGCGCAGCGCGCCATCATCCCGAAGAAAAGAATCGTCAGCGACAGTCCCATCACCATGCGCGGCTGCAGCATGGGCTGAACCAGATTGCGAAACCAGCTCCGGGTCCCGCTTCCCACCGAAACCCGCGCTTCGCGCATTCCAGGAATGGCGAACATCCGCGTGAGCAGTTGCGGCGGCGGCTCAACGTCGCCCACCCGCGTAATAAACGCCATGGCCGCGCCTGCGTCCGTAGCCATCTCAGCGCACGCCGCGCACTCCGACAGGTGCCGCTCGACTTCGGCCTT
>DATLVQ010000273.1:0-9184 GCA_035577325.1 Bryobacteraceae bacterium
GCCGCGGCGCCGACCTGGTGATTCTCGCCGCCTCCGCTCCAGGCTTAGTGGAGCAGGCAGTGCGTTGGTCGCGTGCCGGCGCGCGCATTTTGCTGTTCGCCCAAACTTCCGACACCGAACGTATCGAGCTTTCGGGCGCCTCCATCTGTGTCGGAGAGCGCATGATATTTGGCTCCTATAGCGCTTCCGTGGAATTACAGAAACAGTCCGCGGAGCTGATTTTTTCCGGCGAGCTTCCCGTGGATTTGCTCGTCTCGCACCGTCTTCCATTAGCTAAGGTCCGCTCAGCCTTCGATTTAGCGTTGCATCCAGACTCCCAATCGTTGAAAATTATTCTTGAGCCACAGAGGTGGACTGAGTGAAAACCCAGATGATGGCGGCCGTGCTCTATGGCAAGGAACACTTGCAGGTGGAGCCCGTAGCCGTTCCCAAGATTGAAAAAGGCGACCTTCTGGTTCGCGTCAAGGTCGCGTTGACCTGCGGCACTGACGTAAAAGTTTTCCGGCGTGGATACCATGCGCGGATGATTGTGCCTCCCGCCGTTTTCGGCCATGAACTCGCCGGGGACATCGTGGCGCGCGGCGAAGGTGTCACGAAATTCTCGATTGGCCAGCGCGTGGTGGCGGCCAATTCGGCGCCCTGCGACCGCTGCTATTTTTGCCGTCGGGGCCTCGAGAACCTTTGCGAAGATCTACTGTTCAACAACGGCGCCTACGCCGAATACATCCGCATTCCCGCCCGCATCGTCGAACGTAACACGTATGAAATTCCAACGGATGTTTCCTATCAGGACGCCGCGTTGGTGGAACCATTGGCCTGCGTGCTGCGCGGTCTGGAGGAGACCGGCATTCGCGCCGGCGATTCCCTTGCCATCATAGGCTTGGGCCCCATCGGACTGATGTTCGTTCGCTTGGCCAAGCTCTATGGCGCGCGCGTCATTGCTATCGGCCGGCGGAAGACACAACTCGAGCGTGCCGCCGCCGCGGGGGCGGATGAGCTGATTTCGACCGAGAAGAATTCCCGGCCCGCTACTGCGGTGCGCAATCTCACCAGCGGGCGCGGTGCAGATGTGGCGATTGAGGCGGTCGGCAATCCCGAGACCTGGGATTGGGCTGTCGATATGGTGCGCCGCGGCGGTACGGTTAATTTCTTCGGGGGCTGTCCGAACGATAGCCGCGTGAGCCTCGACACCTCGCTGCTGCACTATTCTGAAATTACCTGCAAGGCCAGCTTCCATCACACGCCGCACTATGTCCGCAAGGCGCTCGACATTATCTGCAACCGGGATATCCGGTCGCGCGATTTTGTGAATCGCGAAGAGCCGCTGGCCAATTTGCTGGAAGTGATGCGTCATCTGATGAGTCATAACGGCCACCTGAAGACGGCCATCTTCCCGTAACCCTCGCGTGTTTCTTGGCCCGAAAGATTTCGTCCGCGACCCGGCGACGCTGGCGGCTGTCTACACGATTCCAGACGCGCTTCGCTACACACGCTGGCTGGCCACTCATCACTACGAAAACTTTCACGTCGTGAGCTGGCTGCTGCCCAGGCGCTTGCATCAGGATTTCTATAATGTGTACGCCTACTGCCGCTGGGCTGACGATTTGGGCGATGAAATGGGTGATACCGCCGAGAGCCTGCGCCTGCTGGCCTGGTGGCGCAGAGAATTGGATGGCATGTATGCGGGCAAAGCCACACACCCCGTGTTCGTCGCGCTCCAAGGCACGGTCGAACGCTACTCCATTCCACAGCAGCCTTTCAGCGACCTGATTCGCGCCTTCGAGCAGGATCAGACCGTCTCGCGCTATGGCAACTGGGACGAGCTGTTCGGCTATTGCCGCAATTCGGCGAATCCGGTGGGCCGCCTGGTGCTATATCTGTGCGGTTACTCCGATGCAGAGCGCCAGCGCTTGTCGGATGCCACCTGCACCGCGCTGCAGCTCGCCAATTTCTGGCAGGATGTGATGGTGGACTGGGAGAAGGGAAGAGTATATATTCCGCTGGACGTGCTGGCGCGGCATGGGTCGTCGGTGGAAGATATCGCCAACCGCCACGCGGGCTCGGCATTCGCCGCCGCCATGCGCGAGGTTGTGGATCGCGCCCGCGCTTTGTTTCTCGAAGGGCTGCCGCTGGCTCGCAGGGTCGACCGGCGGCTGGCCGTCGATATCGAGCTCTTCAGCCGCGGGGGCGTGCGCATACTGGACAAAATCGAAGCTCAGAATTACGACGTGCTGCGTCGGCGCCCGGCGATTTCCAAAACCGACCGCGTCTGGATTCTGCTGGGCACGCTGGCGCGCGCGGCTTTTCCCCGGGCCGCTTGATGACGCCGCTCGCGGAGTCTTACGCCTTCTGCCGCGGTGTCGCCCGGGCGCATGCCAAAAACTTCTACTACTCTTTCGTCCTGCTGCCCAGCGAGCAGCGCGACGCGATGTGCGCCATCTATGCGTTCATGCGCTACTGCGACGACCTCAGCGACGAGCCCGGCGCCTCGATCGAGCCCCTGGAGCGCTGGCGCTGCGCGCTGGCCGACGCGCTGGCCGGCACATTCGATGCCTATCCCGGCTGGCCGGCTTTTCATGATACTGTCGCGCGATATCGAATCCCGCACGAGTATTTTTTTCAACTGATCGAAGGTGTGAAGTCCGACCTCGAGCCTCGCCAACGGGCTGCGTTCGATGAACTGTACCGCTATTGCTATCAGGTGGCTTCGGTAGTCGGCCTGAGCATTATTCACATATTCGGCTTCGACTCGCCCGCGGCCCTGCCGCTGGCCGAAAAGTGCGGCGTGGCGTTTCAATTGACGAATATTCTGCGGGACATCGGTGAAGACGCCGCGCGCGGCCGCGTCTATTTACCAACGGAAGATCTGGATCGCTTCGGCGTGAGCGCCGCTGACCTGGCCGCCGGGCGGCGCACCGAGGCATTCGTAAGCCTGATGCAGTTCCAAGTCGCCCGCGCCCGCGCCTATTACAGTGAATCGGCGCCCTTGATCAACCTGGTGCACAAGCGCAGCCGTCCCGGCCTACGCGCGCTCATCATGATTTATTCCCGGTTGCTGGAGCGCATCGAGGAACGCCGCTATGACGTTTTCTCGCGCCGCGTCTCGCTGTCGCCGGTTGAAAAGTGTTGGATCACGGCCCGCGCCTGGTTCTCATAACGCACGAAGTTGGCATTAGAGAAAGCCGAAGTCCGCTCAGCCTTCGAGCGCGCGCTCGAGCAGCCCCGCGAACTCCTCGGTCTTGCGGCCGACGCGTTCTCTGAGATTGGTGAGATCCTGCTCGAGAGTATGCAGGCGGTCCGCCAGGTGCAGGCAGGCCAGAACGGCCACTCGCGTGGAATCGGCGGTGGATGCTTTGGCGGCTATCGAATGCAGCAGTTCATCCACGCTGTGTGCCAGCTCCTCTACCTCGCGCGCATCTTCGCCCGCCACCAGCGTGTACGGCTGGTTCAGGATAGTGACGCGAACGGGATGCTTTTCATCCATGCGAAAATCGGAGGCGCCTTTTAACCGGCGCTTAACTGGTCGATGTGGCCAAGCAGTTTTTCGATGCGCAACCGGACCTGTTTACGCTCCGCGCGCAACGCGTTTAACTCCCCGGCTGCCTGCTCGGCGCCCGCCGTGGCTGCGGCTGCTTCCTGTATGGCGGCATCGTTGGAAGTTCGCAGCGCCTTCGTTTCGTTCCGCAGATCCTCGTTTTCGGCGCGCAGTGCTTCATTTTCAGCGCGCAGTTGCGAAACCAGCTCGACGGCCTTATGGATACGCTCTTCAAGCGACGCCAGCGCATCCAGTTCCTGATGCGGCGCCGACATTACCCGGCCATCCCCAGTGCCGCTTTGGCCTTCTCGACAAGTTGCCGGAACCCGGCTTCATCCGCCGCCGCAACTTCGGCCAGCACCTTGCGGTCCAGTGTAATGCCGGCTTTTTTCAGACCGTTGATGAACTTGCTATAGGAGATACCCGCCGCGCGGCAGCCGGCGCCGATGCGCACGATCCAAAGAGCCCGGAAATCGCGCTTCTTCTGCCGGCGGCCGATATAAGCGAACTTCAGCCCGCGCTCCACCGCCTCTTGCGCCGCGCGATGCAGTTTACTTTTGGTGAGAAAATAGCCGGATGCCCGCTCGAGCGTCTTCGCGCGGGAGGCTCTGCGTTTGGTTCCTCGTTTAACTCTGGGCACGTTTCACTCCTAATTTTTGATCCGGCAGAGCCGGTTAAGTTTGCGGCGGCTCGGGCACGTGCCACGCGCTCCGTCCGCTCGCGATTCGCCCCTAGTAGGGGATCATACGCCGCAAGACCGCCTGATCGGACTTGTCGGCAACCACTTGCTCATGCAGCTTCTTTTTTCTCTTGCGGCGTTTTGACGTCAGGATGTGCCGCCCGTACGCATGGCCCCGGACCACTTTGCCCGTGCCTGTCTTTTTGAACCGCTTGGACGCACCCTTATGGGTCTTCAATTTCGGCATAAAAAAATATTCCTCGGGGGAACGGCGGAAACTCAGATTATAGCACGGCCGTTTTGCGGTTTTCGCGCCATTACTGCATATTGCCCGCCCAGCGGAACCCGCGCAAGAAGGGCTTCAACGCTCCGCAGCCGCGCATACAGCTTCGCCGGGAAATACAAGAAGTGCACGACGTTGCATTGCGATAGCCCCGCTGACCGCATGAGGCGTCCGGTCATGCCGGAGCTGAGCAAACGCGCGTCCGCATCGACGGGCGTCCGGTGAACGATGAGTTGCGTAACAGGGTTCAGGGGATTGTGTTCAATGATGCAGCAGACCCCTCCCGGCCGCATGACGCGAATCATATCTCGCAGCAGAAGCGGCCGCTGTTCCGGCAAGACGTGATGGAACACGCAGACAGCTGTGATGAAATCGAACGAGGCATCCTCGAAGGGAAGAGATTCCAGATGCTCCTGTCTCTTCACCACAAGGTCATTGCACGCAGCCATCATCTCCGCCGAGACGTCGCAACCCGCGACAGCACGGAAGTGAGGCTTGCCGAGGCGGAGCAGCTCTCCGCGTCCGCAGCCGACATCCAGCCAGTCGGCGTTAGAGGTTTCGAGACTGATCCGGCTGAAATACTCGGCGATCAGTATCCACTTACGTTCAAAGAAAAATGCGGAGCCAGGCGCGAACCTGTTTCGAATCGGATCGTCCAGGAGTTCTTGATAGCTGGCCGCGTATTTGTCGAATTCTGCCGGCATCGTCTGCCCAACTTTGGCGATTTCAGGCGGCTCGAGTTACGCCGCTGGCCTAACCAGGATAATTTCAACTATCGCTACTCCCTATTTTAGCGACATACCAAGTGCGAGATACGTCGCTTCAGTCGGGGCCGTCATTTTTTGCGTAACAAGTACAAAGTACGCGCTCCTCCGGGAATGCGCTCCGATCGTAGGATATGGAATCGTTGCAAGCAGGCGCTCTCGAACGACGGCACAGTCAAGTCCTTATGCAGTTCATCGCGTCCGCGCGTAAGCCTGCGGAACATCGAGTCTTGCGGCTCGATGAATTCAATGATCAGCGCATCGCGGGTAAGTTCCGCCGCCAGTTCCAGAATGCTGGCCAGCGGCACGCGTTCGCTGACAAGCATGTGGTGCAGGACCGCGAGCATGAAGACCGCATCGAATTTTCCGCGGGCGCGATCGAGAAATGAGGGGCACTCTTCATTGCGCCAGCCTACGGCCGGGCTCGGACGGGTCAGGTTGACGACGAGTGGCAACACATCCAAATGCTCGGCCCGCGCCAGCCGCCATACCTGGCCGGCTACCACGGGATCGGAATCGATAGCTACAACGCTGGCACCGTTACGGGCGGCCATGAAGCTGAAGTGGCCCGTGTTGCAGCCCACATCCAGGACCGATCTCGGCGCCAGTTCCCGGAGCGCCTCGGAGACGAACGCTTCCTTAGCTGCGAATTGCGCAGCGGCATAGTTGTTCCCTCCCGAATTCATATACCCCGACCATGCCGATTCTCCGCCCTCGGGCAGGGTCAGACGGAGCAGCGTACGCCTCAGACGACTCAACAGCGAATCGAGTATGAAGCCGGCTTTTTCGGGATCGTCGAGCGATTTCTTCCGGTAGATGCTGTTGTCATCTTCGCTGTGCCTGCGGCCAAGCCAGGTCGGTATAGAGACGAGCGTCAGGAAAGGTGGCGCGAACCTTCGCACGGGGCTCAAGTATCGATACATCTCTTCCGGCTCGATCCCGTCGCGGCGCGCACCCAACGTCTGATCCAACCGCAGGCCGAAATATTTGTACGCCAGCAGCGGCAGCAGGAATGTGCGGGCGAACTGCGCATACGGCAGCCAGGTGGGATCGTGGGGATCCCTGCGCTCGACCGACAGCAGGTCGACAAAAACCGGCTCCGTGCCGCGAAATAAGATGTTCAGCGGCGTAGCGTCTTTCAAACCGAGCCCTTCGCGACGCAGATCTTCTGCCAGGTTGAGCGTCAGAACGCCAGCCGCGTGAAGCATTTCCGCGGGCCACTCATACGGGTAACTGGGAAATGGAATGCGTTCGTGTTCGACCAGAAGTTGGCCGTTTAGATGGCCGTACGCGTGGCCGATTTCGGGATCGGCCAGCACGTTGGCAGCCTGTTCTTTCGTTAGAACGGTTGTTCGTGCCACCTGCCCGGAGGCGAAGTACTTCTTGGCGGCCTGCGAGGAAAGAAATGCAAGTAGATCCGGTGCGCCCGTGGTTACGATGCGAAAGATTCGGTCGCCAACTGGGCTAAGCGCCCCGGCCGGATCACGAAAGGAGATCATGTGCCAAGCATTCTACGGCTGTTGCTGTTTCTCTTCGGCCGGCTGATCGATGTCTGTTGATCCCCGTTTTCGCCTCAGCCACGATGTAAATTTGCGGACGTAAAAAGCGGCACCCACTAAGCCGGCCACCAACATCTGCCAGATCAGCGCTCCAGATCCCGGATCGGTGTACGCGCGTGCCTCCCGTTCCGAGGCGAAGAGGAGAAGTAACAGCACGGGCACGCCAAGCAGCAGCCGCCATCCCACTTGCCGCTGCCGGCCATCCGCACCAAATCCACGACGAGATTCATATCCCACAAGCATCTTAAGCCTTTGTCTTCCAAATCATACCAGGGGTCGCAAGGCTGCGACCAGGCGACCATCTTGAATTCACAGCCAGTCGCAAGAGGGCTTTGCTTCTTAGCCAAGATGAGCGGATGGCCGAAGGGAGATCTCCCGCTGCGGAGTAGTCATCAAAGGTGAAGTCTAAGGTAGCGGCCTGCAAAGAACGGGGCCGCAAGGATTTGGATACGGGCGATGGGTGCTGCCTGCGTCAGACTCCTAAGGGGTTTTCGATCTTTGCGAGTCCGGACTATTCGAAAAACGGAGGAGCCTTATTCCTGACCCTCTTTCCACTCCTCGTACCAAGCCATCTGGATCGCTTCCAGCTTGCCTTCGTTCGAGCCTTTCGGCTCATCGCCGAAATCGTCCAGCTCCGTGATCCACTTATGCAGATCGGTGAACCGCACTTTCAGCGGGTCAACGTCCGGAAACTTTTCGAATAGAGCGAGCGCCAGGTCTTCGGTTTGGTCCCACGTAAGTCCAGGCATCAGATCTTGGTTCCCTTCAGCGCGCTTGATACCGCGGTGTTCATCATGTTCTCGGCCAGCTTCATGGTGACGTTGTTCAACTGCTCAATCTTCGCGCGAATCAGCAGATGGTCGTCGGCGTGATACACGACCAATAGCTCATTCAGCGCTTTCGTGATGCCGCCGCGCTCTGCCTCCGTCAAATCGAGATATGCGTCATTCTGCTTGGCTTTATCGACAGCGGCGAGAATGCGGTCAGCTTCCACGCGCGCTTCGGCCACCTGTCGCGCGTTGAAATCTTCTTCGGCACGGTCGATCGACTCCGAAATCATAGCCTCGACCTGCTCGTCCGTCAGCCCGTAGCTCGGCTTGATCTCGACCGACTGCTCTTTTCCGGTGCGCGCATCCCGCGCCGAGACGTTCAAAATGCCGTTAGCGTCGATCAGGAAACGCACCTCGATGCGCGCCATGCCCGCGGGCAGCGGATCGATGTCTTTCAGATCGAATCGCGCCAGGCTGCGGTTGTCCTTAGCCAGCTCGCGCTCGCCCTGCAGCACATGAATGAGCACATTGCGTTGCCCTTCGACAGCGGTGGTGAATGTTTCAGTAGCGCTCGCCGGAATGGTCGAGTTGCGGTGAATCAGCTTGGAAACCACGCCGCCCATTGTCTCGATGCCGAGCGAAAGCGGCGTGACATCGAGCAGAAGCTGGTTTTCGACCGTGCCCGAGAGAATTCCCGCCTGTACGGCAGCACCCAAGGCCACCACCTCGTCCGGATTGAGATCGCTATGCGGCTTGGCGCGGAACAGGGTCTCGACCGCATTGCGCACCATGGGTATACGCGTCGATCCGCCCACCAGCACGACTTCGTCGATCTGCTCCACCGTCACACCAGCATCTTTGAGGCAGGCCCGGCACGGTCCAAGTGTGCGGTCCACGATGTCGGCTATTAGTTTCTCGAATAGTTCGCGCGTAATCTCCCGCTGATAGTGCTTCCCCTTATAGTTGAGCTCGATATTCGTGGCCGGAACGAACGAGAGCCGTTCCTTGGCCTCGATAACCGCGCGCCGCAGAGTTTGCACAGCGTCGCCAAAGTGCGAGATGTCCTGGCCCCATTCGCTGTGAATATCTTCGAGCGCAATGCGGATCAGCCGGTTGTCGATGTCGTCGCCGCCCAGGTGCGTGTCGCCGTTGGTGGCCAACACTTCGAAAATGCCATCGTGCAGCTTGAGAATCGAGATGTCAAAGGTGCCGCCGCCCAGATCGTAGACCGCAACCGTGCCCTCGCGCCGCTTGTCGAGCCCGTATGCCAGCGCGGCCGCGGTCGGTTCATTCACCAGCCGGAGTACTTCGAGACCCGCGATGCGCCCGGCGTCTTTCGTGGCCTGCCGCTGGGCATCGTTGAAATACGCGGGCACGGTGACGACCGCCTTCATGACCGGCTCGCCCAAAAATGCCTCGGCGTTCTTCTTAAGCTGGCGCAGAATGAATGCCGAAATCTCGGGCGGCGTAAACGTGCGATCGCCCAGCTGAATCCGGATCACCGCTTCGCTGCCTTCCGCCACGCGGAACGGGAACAGCTTCAATTCTTCCTGCACATCGGCCACGCCGCGCCCCATCAGCCGCTTGATGGAGT
>DATLVQ010000274.1:0-2857 GCA_035577325.1 Bryobacteraceae bacterium
AAGATGCTCGATACTGAAATCAAAGTCACACGGGAACTGGCGGCTGAGCACGGCCTCACCGCCGAAGAGTACGCGCGCATCCAGAAAATCCTCGGGCGCGAACCAAATTTCACCGAGCTCGGCATCTTCAGCGTGATGTGGAGCGAGCATTGCTCCTATAAGTCCAGCCGCGTGCATCTCAAGCGTCTTCCCACGCGCGCTCCTCAGGTGCTGCAGGGTCCCGGCGAAAATGCCGGCGTGGTCGACGTCGGCGACGGTCTCGCCGCTGTCTTCAAGATGGAGTCGCACAATCATCCCAGCTACGTCGAGCCTTTTCAGGGCGCGGCCACCGGAGTCGGCGGCATCTTGCGCGATGTCTTCACCATGGGCGCGCGTCCCATTGCCGTGCTCGATTCGCTGCGCTTTGGAGCCATCACTTCGGCTAATGGCGAGCCGCCCGAAACCATCGCCCGCAATCGGCGCCTGGTTGACGGCATCGTTCGCGGCATAGCTTTTTACGGTAACTGCTTTGGCGTTCCCACCGTCGGCGGCGAAGTCGAATTCGAACCCGCCTACGCCGGCAATCCGCTGGTCAATGTGCTGGCCCTGGGCATCGCGCCGAAGGACCAGCTATTTTTCGCCCGTGCCAGCGGCGAGGGCAATCCGGTCATCTACGTCGGCGCCAAGACGGGCCGCGACGGTATTCACGGCGCTTCCTTGCTGGCCTCCGCCGAATTCAGCGAGGAGTCGCAGCAGAAGCGTCCCAACGTACAAGTCGGCGATCCCTTTCTCGAAAAGCTTCTTCTCGAGGCTTGCCTAGAAGCCATGGCCACCGGCGCCATCGTCGGCATCCAGGATATGGGCGCCGCTGGGCTTACCAGTTCCTCCTGCGAGATGGCTTCGCGCGGCGGCGTGGGCCTCGAAATCGAGTTAGACCGCGTCCCGCAACGCGAAACCGCCATGACGCCCTACGAAATGATGCTCAGCGAATCGCAGGAGCGCATGCTGCTGGTGGCAGAGCGCGGCCGTGAACAGGAAGTGCTGAAAGTTTTCGCCAAGTGGGGCCTCGACGCGGTGGAAATCGGTCGCGTGACTCAGGATGGCCTGGTCCGCGTCCTACATCACGCAAAAGTGGTTGCCGAGATTCCCGCTCATGCACTGGCCGAAGAAGGGCCGGTCTACCAGCGCCCGCTCGCGCCGCCCCCAACCGCAACCGCTCGCGAAACACTCGTAGAGTTTTCTCCCCCAGGTACAAACCTAACCGAAAATTTCCGTGCCGTGCTTGCCGCTCCCGCGATTGCATCTAAACGCTGGATCTGGGAGCAGTACGATTACATGGTCCGGACGAATACGCTGGAGGCTCCGGGAGCGGGCGATGCCGCCGTAGTGCGGATAAAAGGCACGAAGAAGGCGCTGGCGCTCGCGTCCGACGGCAATGGCCGCTGGTGCCGGCTCGATCCGTGCATGGGCGCACAGCTGGCCGTGGCTGAAGCCGCGCGCAACGTGGCCTGTTCGGGCGCGAGGCCCATGGCCGCGACCAACTGTCTCAATTTCGGCAGCCCGGAAAAACCAGAAGTGATGTGGCAGTTCAGCCGCGCGATTGACGGCATCGCCGAGGCCTGCACAGCCCTGGAAATTCCAATTACCGGTGGCAATGTGAGTTTCTACAACGAGACGCTTGGCCGCTCGATCGATCCCACGCCTGTTCTCGGCGTGCTCGGCATGATTGAAGATGCGTCGCGCGCATTGGGGATGGCGTTCCGTGCCGAAGACGATTACATCTTGCTTTTCGATGGGAATGCGAAGGATTGGATGAGCACCACGGTTGGAGCCGCGGGAATGCTGAAGATGTACTTGCCCGTCGATCGACGAGCAAACATGACCACAATCCGAAACGAATTCTCGTCATCGGAGTATGCGCGGACGATTCACGGAATTGAAGCTGGAGGGCCACCCGAAATAACTCTCGCGGCCGAAAAGCGTCTGATCGCAACTCTGGTTGCGCTCGCCGCCGACGGCAAATTGCAATCCGCCCACGACGTGAGCGACGGCGGCCTGGCTGTGACACTCGCCGAATCTTGCTTCGCCAGCGATGGCCTTTCGGTGCGTGCCTCGCTCAGCAGCGAAGAGCCGGACGAAGCCGCGCTCTTCGGCGAACGCGGTGCGCGCGCCGTCGTATCGGTTACTCCCGAAAATGTTGCCGCCGTGCGCCGGATTGCGGCACAATATGAAGTGGCAGTCGTCGAAGTGGGCCGAGTCACCCGCGGCGAATTCCGCATCGAATTAAATGGGCAGACCGTCGTAAGCGCCGAAGTCCCCACCCTCGCCGGCGCCTGGAGCGGAGCCCTCGAACGACTTCTGACAGCCAAGGTTCTGCGAAAGGCCGAATGAATCGCCTGGTCGAAATTGAGAACGATCGTTTTCACGATCACTGCGGCGTGTGCGGCGTCTTTGGCCACCCCGAAGCCGCGAAAATGGCCTACCTCGGTCTCTACGCGCTGCAGCATCGCGGTCAGGAATCCGCGGGTATTGTTTCAAGCGACGGGCGCGAACTACATCTCGAAAAAAGCATGGGCCTGGTGGCCGATATTTTTCAGCCCGAAGTTCTGGCGCGGCTGCCGGGCGACGCGGCGCTCGGACATACACGCTATTCCACCGCCGGCGATACTTCTCTGATGAACGCGCAGCCGATTGTGATCGATTGCAACAAAGGTAAGTTGGCCCTCGGGCACAACGGCAATCTTCCGAGCGCCGCAAAATGGCGCCGCACGCTCGAACATCGCGGCTCGATCTTCCAGACCACCAGCGACACGGAAGTGATCGTGCATCTCATCGCCCGCAGCCAGGCACGCAATATTTCCGGCGCGCTGGCCGACGC
>DATLVQ010000275.1:0-3109 GCA_035577325.1 Bryobacteraceae bacterium
CTTTATCGCGTGGTGCTGCTCGATGACGACGACCATACCTATGACTACGTCATCGAAATGCTACAGAAGATCTTCATCTTTTCTCTGGATCAGGCCTACCGGCATGCGGAGGAGGTGGATACGTGCGGCCGCACGATTCTGATCACCTGTGAGCTGCCGGAGGCGGAATTCGCGCGCGACCAGATTCATGCCTACGGCCCGGACTGGCGCCTCCCGCGGTCAAAAGGCTCTATGTCCGCAATCGTGGAGCCTGCCGGCTGCGGCAATTCTAATTAACAACGACTGCTATGATAAACAAATGAGTTATTCTAATTTTATTTTGGTCCTAATGAGTGCGGCGTGTCTTTCCGCGCAGACGCCCGCCCCTACTCAGCCGCCGGCGGTGTCGCCTGCGCCTCCCGCACGGGTCGTCATCACACCGGCCAATCCCGCCGCACCCGTTGCCGTTCCACCCGATAAAGTGATTCTTACGGTCGGAGAGCAGAGGATGACGGCCAGTGAGTTCGAGCAACTGGTTGACACGTTGCCGGAGCAGGTTCGCGCGGCTGCGCGAGGCCCGAACAAACGGCAATTTGCCGAGCAACTTGTGCGCATAAAAATTTTGTCACAGGAAGCACGCAAGCGGAAACTGGACGAGACCCCGGCCGTACAGCAGCAGATCGAACTCCAGAAGGATAATTTACTCGCCAACGCCCTGTTCATGGACATGACTGCCAATGTCAAAGTGGACGAGGGGACCGAACGCCAGTATTACGATCAGCACAAATCGGAATACGAGTCGGTGCACGCGCGGCATATTCTGATTCGCATGAAGGGCTCGCCTCTCGCTCAGCGCGCTGGCAAGCCTGAACTGACTGAAGAAGAAGCCCTGGCCAAAGCGCAGGAGCTGCGTAAGAAGCTGCTGGCCGGCGGCGATTTCGCGGCAGTAGCCAAGGCTGAGTCAGACGATGCTACGTCCGGGGCGAACGGTGGAGATCTGGGTTCATTCAAACATGGCCAGATGGTTGCCGAGTTCGATCAGGCGGCATTTAGCATGCCCGTTGGCCAGGTCAGTGAGCCGGTCAAGACCCGTTACGGATACCACTTGATCAAAATCGAGCAGCACGATACTAAAACTTTCGACGAAGTGAAGGCCGATCTGGAAAAGAAGATGCGCCCGGAACTCGCGCGCAGTGCCGTGGAAAATCTCCGCCGGCAAACGCCTGTAACCCTGGACGACGCGTTTTTCGGTGCAACGCCGGTGCCGCCGCAATTAGCCAAATAGGCGGCGTGGTCAGGAGCGCCGTGCGGGGCAGAACTTACGGGATGTAGGGCTTGCGGAAGAAGGTGCTGTTCGACTCCTGAAATGTTGGGAAGCTCTTCGACATGTGGTCGTGCCACGTCAGCTTTTCTTCATCCGCCAGCGCCCAGAGCAGCCCGATGCCGCCGGCGCAGAAGCTTAACCACGTACCCATGCTTCGAACGAGCCGGCACCTGCGGTTCGCAGGGAAGCCGTCGAAATCGATGAGCCGCAACCCTGTGCAGCGCATGCCCACTGTATCGCGACCCGCCCATATCCAAAGCATGCCGTAAAACGTGGCCAGCATGCCAAACACGCCAATAAAGAACGGGATCGTCTGCCTGTTGAGTCGAAACATTCCACCCATGAAGTGGAACGCGAACAGGAACAGGCCGAACGCGACAAAAATCATGCCACCGTCAATGGCCGCGGCGATAGCGCGGTGCTTGGGTGTGGCGACATCGGCATCGCAATAGATGACGGCTTCAACCTGAGTCTTCAGTGTGCGCGGCCCCTGCGGCGCCGGCACCAGGAAGTCGAGACCACCCTGTAGATCGTTCTGCTCGGAAATCGTAGACCGCCGCCGGGTCCTTGGCCGGGCTGATGCCGCGGGTTCGGCGACATCTCGTGCAGGCAGGCTTGGCGTGCCGGATCTTGCTGGCGCTCCCGCGGAGGCAGGCACAGGCTGGATACGGTGAGATGCGAACGACTCGAACGGAATTACATTGGAGTCGCGCATTTCCTCGAACATTAATCTCTGTGGAACAGGCGCACGCGCCACTGGCTGGGGAGCGGGTTCATTAACCTCCACCACCACGGCAGGCCGGTCGTCCAGCGCCAGTGCCGGTGCGGAACGACTGGCTGGCAAGCTCGATGTAACCCCGGCGATCTTCAGCCGTCTACCACAACGCGTGCAGCGATGTTCGTCCTCGGCGTTCCAACTTTGGCAGTACCGGCAATTCATGATTTCATCCGCGCATCCCACCGATCAGGTGTGTTACGTTGCTCGATTGGGGAACTTCACGCGCCAATTCTCTTTCTGTCTTGATAACACGCCTGTTGCGGATTGTCACGAGTTTTCCCTCACACTCGGAATTTTCCTTGCCCTGACTTTTGCGGTATCCACTTCGGCGCAGATCGGCCGGCCGCCATTTGGGCCTCCCATTCCGCCGGCTCCCTCTACTGTGCAGCCTGACCTTCGTGTCAAATTGCCGCGTCCCAACGCGCCGCCACCGGGCATCTGGGAGACGCGAGCGATTACTGAGGAAACCGACGGGCCCCTACGGCATCTCCGCGGGAAGGCCGAAATCGAAGGTGCCGACGTCCTGCTCACCGCTGACGAGATTGACTACAACGACGACACACACGAAGCCCAGGCGCGCGGCAACGTAATTTTTCACCAGTATGCGAAGGACGAAGAGATCCACGCGGACCGGGTCGAATACAATACCGAAACCGAGACCGGCAAATTTTACAACGTGCGCGGGTGGAGCCGGACGCACGTGGATGCGCGGCCGGGGTTGCTGACTTCCAATAACCCGCTCTATTTCGAGGGCGAGTGGGCCGAGCGCCTGCAGGAGAAATACATTCTCTACAACGGCTTCGTAACGAACTGCAAGCTCCCCAACCCGTGGTGGACGCTGCGCGGACCGACGTTCGATATTATTCCGGATGATCGCGCCATTGCGCATCGCAGCATCTTCTGGCTGAAGCGGATGCCGCTCTTTTACACGCCCTACTTCTACAAGTCGCTCGAGAAACTGCCGCGCAAGAGCGGGTTTCTGATGCCGAACATCGGCAATAGCTCGGTTCGCGGCAAGATGATCGGTT
>DATLVQ010000276.1:0-4886 GCA_035577325.1 Bryobacteraceae bacterium
GAGAGCCCGGCTCCATCCACGGGCTGTCCACCCAGATCCGGCCGCCCATCAATTCCACAAGCTTAGATGCGATCGCCAGTCCCAACCCCGTGCCGCCGTGCCTTCGGGCCGCGGAACCATCGCACTGCTCGAACGGCAGAAAGATGAGGTCTTGCTTGGCGGACGGTATGCCCGGCCCGGTGTCGGCCACCGCAACGTGCAGGCGGCTCCCGCTTCCATTTTCGAGGCCAACAAAGACGAAAACCTTACCGATCTCCGTGAACTTGATCGCGTTGCCCACCACCTTCATGAGGATTTGCCGCAGCCGCGCGCCGTCACCATTTAGCCAAGCCGGGACCTCTGGATCGATCTCGCAAACCAGTTCGAGGCCCTTCTGCTGGGCCGCAAACCCCATGACGCTCAACACTTCCGAAACGCATTTCGACAGCTCAAAGTCGGTCGTGACCAGTTCCAGCCTGCCCGTTTCCATCTCCGAGAACGTCAGAATGTCGTCGAGAATCCTCAGCAGGGAGGCGGCCGAGCTCCTTACAATTTCGAGGTAATCGCGCTGCGACGGATTGAGCGGCGCTTCCATGGCCAGCTCCGTCATCCCGATGATGCCGTTCATCGGCGTGCGGATTTCATGGCTCATATTCGACAGCAGCAGGCTCTTGGCCCGGTTCGCCGATTCCGCCTGCCATTTCGCCTGGCGAAGCGCTTCTTCATTGCGGCGGCGAAAGCGACGTTCGGCAATCATCGCCGCAGCCTCCGAGGCCAGGATGCCCAACTGCTCTCTCCGATCCGAACTGACGCCATCCTCCGCGTAGAAAAACAGCGTGCCCTCCACGCGACTCTCCACCGAAACCGGCAGAATCAAGTCGGCGCCACTCAGAATCGGTGAAGACTCCGAGATTTCCATTGGCAAATCTTCGAGACCCAGGCCCCGCGCCGGCATGCAGGCCGATGGGCGCACCCGCCCCCCCGCCCAGCGGCCGTACCATACCCGCCGGAACCCGTATTGCTCGACCAGGGCCGCCAGCAGCGTCTGCCATAACATTTCTTCCGAGGCTTCGGCAGGGACGCCCCGCAGCGCCAGCAGCGTGCACTGGAACGCCACCATCGCGGCAAGTCTCTGCTCCAGATCCTGGTGCGTCATCGCCGCGCGCCTGCCTTGTTTTTTGCGAGCGCCTCATGCACCCGGCGGTACAATTGCTCCACGTTATCTCCCGGGACGTATTGTGCGACGCCAAATGCCAGACCACCGGTCAAGGGCATTTCCACGCCGTCTTTGACCGTAAAGTACTGGCTGCAGGCAAACGACCACACGATATCCCGGCACAGACCGGAGACCGCCGGCGCCAAACCCGGCGCAATCGCCAGAAACTCGTCCGCCGCGCATCGGAACAGAGTGCCTTCGTCGGGAAACTTGGTGCGCAACAGGTGCGCCAGCGCCTGCAGCAATTGATCGCCGAACAAACTGCCATGCTTCTCGTTGATCCCGCGGAAACCTTCGATGTCGAACAGTACCGCGCACATCTTCTGTTCGCTCGAGGCCATCCGCGCTAAGTGCCGCTCGACATCCCGTTGACTCGGTAAGCCGGTCAAACGGTCGACGCTCGAATCCTTGCGGGCCGTCTCCAGGCGCTGCTCAAAGGCCGAAACCTGCGCCTCAAACTGCCGGATCGCCTGCTCAGCGTCGCGGTGTATCTCGTCTACCGTCTGCCGTAGCGTGCCAACGTCGTCGCGCAGGCGGCGCCGAAGTTCGCCGACATCCTCGACGCGTGAGAGTGCATCGAAGCCGTCGGCCAGCGCGCTCAGATGCGACATGTGGCGGTCGCCATCTCCTTTGAGCCCGCTGATCGCTTTGGCCGTCATGGCTACGACGTCTTTCACCGCCGCGTCCCGCTCTTCAATGGCAGCTTGGTTTGCGCCGCAAATTTTCTCGATCTGCTGGGCCGCCACTTCGCCGGCTTCGTCGATGACACGAACGCGCGGCTGGTCTCCTAGGGAAGCCGCTACCGCTTCGAGGTTTTGCTTGCATAGTTCCGCAAGCTCGGGATTAGCGGGAAATGCCGTTTTCGGAACCGCCGTGGTCAACCGTACGAACGCCTTCAGCAGCGCCGCGAAGTTCGTGGCCATCAATTCGGATTCATCGATCTCTCTGCGGAGTGAAATCACGCCTGTCTCCAGCCTAGCCTTGGTGCCATGCGCCTTTCTGTTGCGCGTCTCCGCGCAGTTTATCCAAGGATGTCCCCAAGCAGCGAAATCCTTATTCCCTTATCGGATGCACGCTGGTGCTGTTCGCTGTCTTTCGAGCGTTTCGTATCCGAAAAAATCCATTGGCGCGAAGAATCAACCAGTTGAGGGTCTCTGTTTTAACCGTTAAGCCGGCCAAGCGACGATGTTTACATTCTCTTTCGGCAATTCTCTAGACCTCCCATTCGGGGTAAGCCACGCTCCTCGACATCTTCGGTAGAATGGAATTGATGGGTCGCCTTGCACTCTTTCCGCTGGCACTGCTCGCCGTAGTGTGCTTCGCGGATTCCGCCAAGTCTCCCGAAACGCCATCCACAGCCGTTCACGGCAAGCTAATCCAGCGCGAAAATCAGACACCTGCCATCGAGACGGCGGACCATAAGTTGATTGTGCTGGCAGGCGATGGGTCGACTGAGCATGTCCTGCACGACAAACGGCTGGCCGGTCTCGATCTCGAAGCCAAGGGCCATTTCACGGCTGCCGACCGATTTCAGGTGGACCCGTTCTACAGGCGCGCGCTTTACGTCATCAAAGACGGCAAGCGCCTGATGGTCACCTACTGGTGCGAGATCTGTTCCATCAGGCAGTATGAGCCGGGCCCCTGCTGGTGCTGCCAGCGCGAAACCAAACTCGATCTGCACGAGCCCGATCCCGAATGAAAAGTCTGGCCTGGGCGCTGGTTCTCCCTATCGTGACCGAAGCCGCCAATTACTCTGCGAAGAAAGGCACGGCTGACGGCATCGAGATCGTCCGGCTTGCGGATAGCGCGCATGCGACCGAAGTTTCCATCGTGCCGTCGTTCGGCAACATCGCGTACGCCATGACAGTCCACGGGAAAAACATCCTGTGGTCGCCGTTCAAGAGTCTGGCGGAGATGAAAGCCCAGCCGGCGCTGTGCGGTGTCCCGTTTCTCGAGCCGTGGGCCAACCGTCTGGATCAGGATGCTTTTTATGCCAATGGCAGAAAGTACCTGCTGAATGCCGATCTGGGAAACGTGCGGCGCGACCAGAATCAGAAGCCGATCCACGGCCTGCTGCTGTTCTCGCCTTACTGGAAAGTGACGAAGCTCGAAGCCGGCGATGGCGCCGCGCGCGTCACCAGCCGCCTGGAATTCTGGCGCTACCCGGAGCTGATGGCGCAGTTTCCCTTCGCGCATGCGGTCGAGATGACGTACAAGCTGGCGGGCGGCACGCTCGAAGTCGAAACTCTGCTGGAGAATCAAGCGAGTGATCCGATGCCCGTGGGCGTGGGTTACCATCCGTATTTCCAGGTACCCGATATGCCTCGCGATCAGTGCAAAGTGCACGTCGCCGCGCGCGACCATCTCGAACTGTCGCCGGAGCTGATCCCGACAGGCGAACGCACGTCGGTAACGTATCCCGACCCGGTTTCGCTAGCGACTACTCAGCTGGATGACGTGTTCAGCCATCTGGTGCGCGGCAAAGACGAGCGTGCGGAGTTTTGGGTGCAAGGCGGCGGCAAGAAAATTTCGGTGGTGTACGGCCCGAAATATACGGTAGCGGTGATTTATGCCCCGCCCGGCAAGGACTTCATCTGCTTTGAGCCGATGTCGGCCATCACGGACGCCTTCAATCTGGCGCACCGCGGGATCTACAAGGAGTTGCAGAGCATTCCGCCCGGCGGCACATGGCGAGAGAGTTTCTGGATCGTGCCCAGCGGGTTCTGACCGCGGTTACTCCGAAGCGCGGACTTGGGCCAGGCGATGCCGCAGAGGTTCGGGCAGGCCCGCTTCGATATCAGGAGTGATCAGGCCGACGCCGTCCATATCGCGCACATGAACGCGATCTTTGTCGCGGAAGCTGGTCAACTTCATCTTCACCAGATCGGCGACTGGGGCAACAACCAGTCCATCCACAGGCACCGTGGGTGAAAAGGCAGGCACCGGTTCGATATATTCCGAACGGACCTTCTCATTAACGAAAATGAGGTGTACGGCGCTGCGCGCTTTGGGACGGGCGGAATCCACCAGCATGTCCACGCCGGCAACATGGCGAAACTCGAGACCGACGGGCTTCACCGCCTCTGCGATTTTCTCGATATCTGTCCGCCTGACCACTGCATCGATATCGCGCGTGAGGCGAGCAGCTAGCGGGTCGATCGCGTTCACATGGATATATACGGCCAGCCCACCAACGATGCGGTATTCAATCCCTGCTCGTGAAAGCGCATCCGCAAAGCGACTGGCGAGATCGGTTAGTTGCTCCACGCGCTTCTCGTAGTGTGCGGTAACCAACATTCCTCTCAATTATCGCACCACCGTTACCCGGCTGAACCCTTCCGCGACTTTGGGCGGCACCAGCTTCGCCGCCATCTTCCGCATGGCTTCCTCCGGTACTACGCGCTCTCGCCCGTGGTTTCGCGCGATGCAAATTTCGAGCGGCACGCGGAAGAATACGGCTTCGATATCGCAGCCATACTGCCGCGCAATTTTTACATAAGGCCGCCGCTCGCCGGGCGTCAAGTGCGTGGCATCCACATAAGTAACCGCGCGGCCGATAGCCAGGCGCTGCCGCAGCAGGTACCGGATCGTGGCGAACACGCGCTTGTGGATGGTCTGGTCGGTGACGTCATCGGCCAGCAACTGACGGATGGCATCGGAAGAGAGCGCCGTCACGCCCAAACGTTCCAAG
>DATLVQ010000277.1:0-7753 GCA_035577325.1 Bryobacteraceae bacterium
CGGCGTGTGGCGCTCGACCGGATGCGCGCCGAAGGCATGACCGGCGAGCAGATCAAGCGTAGACCCGCGAACCGCAGCTTCGGCATCCGCGACGGACACGGCATCGTTTTCGTCTCCAACACCGGAGACATCTGCCCCGCCGGTTTCCTGCCTCTGGCCGCGGGTAATGTCCGTAACGACCGGCTGGTCGACGTTTATCGCAATGCGCCCATTTTTCAGGCGCTGCATGATCCCGCGCAGTTCGAGGGGCGCTGCGGAGTCTGCGAGTACCGGGCGCTGTGCGGCGGATCGCGCGCCCGCGCTTTTGAAGCCACAGGCAATCCGCTCGCGTCGGACCCCTTCTGTCTCTACGAGCCTGAGTAGTGCCAGATCTACTCTGCGCAGACTTCGGCCACCGTGGCTAGTTGTCCGCCATGGGCCGTGAATTCGCGTACAGTGTTGACGGAGTCTTCGGCACGCAGCGCCTGAATGGCGTCGGTCACCAGGGTCACCGGTTTGCCGGTTTCGAGCAACGCCAGCGCAGCGAAACGCACACAGTACTCGGTCACCACACCGTAGACCACGTAACGATCGGCGGCCAGGCGGGTCACCAATGGACGAAAGTGGGGGCTGGTGGTGATATCGAGCTGCTTCTTCTCGAACAGAATCTGCTGCGCCCCCTGAGTTTGGTAGTCGCCAGGCGCGACGCCGATCACGGCGCGCTTTTGAAGCAAAGTTTCGGCCGGCTTTAGCTGACCTACCGTGCCGATCACGCAGTGGGCCGGCCACTGTTCGAATTCCGGATCGTCCTCGGTGTGCGCGCACATGCTCGAAACCAGCGGATGGCCATGTTTCGCGGCGTGATGATTCAGGCGGTGCAGGGCGGGGATGAGCTGGTGGGCGCCCGCTACGTAGAGGCTGCCTGCGGGAAACAGGAAATCGATTTGGGTATCGATATCGAAGAAAACCGTCTTCATGCCATATTTCTGCGTGTCCGCTCGATGAGCGCGGCCAGATCTTTGCTGTATTCGAGTCGTCGTGGCGCGGCCGGCTCAAGGCGGCGGAATTCGGCGGGAAGCAGGGCGAGGGCTTCTAGTGCGCGCGTCCGCGCCGCATTCACGTCCGGAAGCTCCTCGATGAGCCGGCCCCCGAGGATCACGGGCTGCAATAGCGCCTGGCCGCCGCCGCAGCACTCAGCGGAGCGCCCCAGCACATCATGGTCGGCCAGGCGGAAGAGCTGTTTCGCTCCCGGGAGGCTCTCTTTGTGCTCGCTGAATTTTGCCGTGAAGCGTTTGATGCCGGAAATGTCGAGTTCGACCAGCTTGTAGACCGTCCCCATCGACGGCGCATCGGCCGATGTCGCCAGTTCCGTACCCACGCCGAACGCGTCAACTGGGGCGCCCGCGGCAACGATATCGCGGATCTTGTATTCGTCCAGATCGCCGGCGGCCATGATCTTGGTGTCGCTTAAGCCGGCTTCGTCGAGAATAGAGCGCACCGTGCGCGCCAATGAGATCACATCGCCGCTATCCAGCCGCACGCCCCAGAGAGGCTTTCCCAACTCTGCCGCGCGCCGCGCGCCTTCGACAGTGCTGTAGGTGTCGATGAGTTGCACCGTGTGTGGGCCGAGTAGTTTCTGTAATTGCCGGAAAGACTCGATTTCACTCGAGAAAGAGAGCACCCAGGAATGCGCTGCCGTGCCGAACACCGGAATGCCGTAACGCAAGCCGGTGAGGGTGTTGCTGGTTCCAGCGCACCCGCCGATGTACGCGGCGCGCGAGCCAAGCACTCCCGCTTCGGGCGTGTGGGCGCGTCGCATTCCAAATTCCACCACGTCGCGTCCGCTGCCTGCCTCCACCATACGCGCGGCTTTGGAGGCGACGAGCGACTGAAACGTGATCGCGGAGAGAAGATATGTTTCGGGAATCTGCGCCTCGATTAGCGGCGCGCGCACGTTAAGCATGGGCTCGCCCGCGAAGAGCGGCGTGCCTTCCGGCGCGGCGAAAAGATCACCGGTAAAACGAAAATCATGCAGGTAATCGAAGAACTTAGGCGAGACCTGCGCGAACTGGGGAAGCCCGCGCAAGTAAGCGATCTCCTCGGCGGTGAAACGCAGAGTCAGCAGGTACTCGACACATTGGGCGAGACCCGCGGCGACAACAAAGTTGCGATGGTTTGGGAGCCTCCGGATAGAAAGCTCGAATGTGGCCTTTTGTGCGGCCTTGCCGGCTTCGAAGTAGCCGGCGGCCATGGTCAATTCGTAAAGATCGGTTAGGAGTCCCGTCACGTTAGTGGCGCAGGCCGCTGCGCATGCCGTGCCACTTACTTTTTACCACTTTTCGGCGGTTGGAACGTTTTGACTTCGTTGGCCACCTTCTGGAGGTCTTCGACGGCTTTGGTATCAAGTTCGTACACGGTGGGTTCGCCTTCACGCCGGGCATAGTAGTTGGCGCCCTGCTTCCAGATGGACACTTTTTCGACGCGTTTGCCGTCATTTGCCGTTACCGTGGCCTCGAATATCGTCGGACCGTTGCCGGCCTCAAGGAACTTGACTGAAGTCAAGTCACGCAGCTTGTCGACCACAGCTTGGATGCTCGGCGCGTCCATTTGCTTCGACCCTGACATCCATTTCTCGCCGCTC
This sequence comes from Bryobacteraceae bacterium, assembly GCA_035577325.1. Classification (GTDB taxonomy): domain Bacteria; phylum Acidobacteriota; class Terriglobia; order Bryobacterales; family Bryobacteraceae; genus QHXW01. The sequence continues at coordinate 2,621 of DATLVQ010000277.1, forward strand.
TTCTGATAAGTGGCCTGTAGGGCTCCGTTGTGGATTTCTAGCTTGCTTGGATCGTTCCAGCCAAAGTCGAATAGCTTCTTGTTACGGAAGTCATCCAGCCCCTTATCCAGGCCGTCGCCGAGATCGCTGCTGGTCTTATAAATACCTTCGACTACCGAACTCCTGGCGTAGACGTTCTTGTCTTTATCTTTTCGGATCTCGAGCTGCTGCGTTCCAGCAGCGTCCGTGACTGCGGCCATGGCGACACGCGTACCCGTTGAGAACCCGGCGATGGCCTTCCTTGCGTCCTCATCAGAGCCGGAAGTGTCCATTTTTGCGTCTTTCAGCTTGCGGACGAGTTCATCCACCTGGAGGCCGTCCGCGCGCAGCGGGCGTGGTTTTAGGATCTGCCATTCATTTTGATTGTTCTTGCCGAATTCTACTGTTCCGCCTTTGGCTGTCAGGTCAACGCGAGTCAACTTATCGGAATTGAATGTCAGCAGCCTCTTATCGCGAAGATCTTTGGACGTCTTATCGAGGCTCGACTTGACGTAGCTCGCGATCGTAAATACACGCGGATCGTTCTCTAACTTCGCGAAGACACCCGCTCCGGTGGGGGTATCGTCGCCCACCAGTAGCGTCTCGACTTTGCCGCCCTTACGCGTTATCGTAACTTTCTCCGTCGGCGTGTTCAGACCGTATGAGGAGAGATCCGCAGCCTTATCCTCAATCAGACGATCCGAACTGAGCGAAGAGAGCGATGACACTAGCGAGTTGACCGAGTCCTGATCCGTTGCCAGCGGCTTAGGCGTCACGATTTGCCATTTGCCGTCTGCTTTCTTCAGGAGCGTAGTATCGCCCGACTTCTTGGCTAATTGAATCTGCTGAAAATCAGTGTCTGGAATGCTGAGAATCTTCGGCGGGGCGTCGGCCGGGGGCTTGCCCGCGTTGGCCTTCTCTCTTTTTTCCGACCACCAGGCGGCGCCGCCGAGAGCCGCCAGCACCACTACCGCCGCGAGCAGGCCCCGGAATTTCATGCTCTACCTCCGGCGCGCCCAGACCGCGAAGCCGGAGGCGACCACGATCAAAGGAAGGAAGATCATACTCGTGTAGAACAGCACCGACATCTGGCGGCCGCTGATGTTCAGGCGGCGGTCTTCGGGTTCTTTGGGGCGAATCGAGATCAAGTCTTCATCTGAACTGAGCCAGTTCATCATGTTGAGGAACAGGTCCTTGTTACCGTTGAATTTCAGAATGTTGTTATCGACCCAGTTGGAACTCCCCACCACCACGAAGCGCCCTTCCTTACTCTTGTCTCCGCCATTGCGGTAAGTGCCCGCCGCGGCCAAGGTAAGGGGGCCCTTCTTGTCGGTCTTCGGATTGATCCGGATCTCCGGGGAGTTGATCCGCGCAGTGGCATAGCTGTTCGCGGAAGTAGAGAATAACTTTTCGGCGGTGCCTTTGTCCGGCGTCTTGACTTCGAGCGTCCGAGAGAGCGGAAACGCCGTGGCGACATCCTTCAAATCCCGGACGATCGGCTGCGACTCATAACTCGTTACCAGCGGAACCTCGGGACCCAGGCCGAAAATCTGGCCAATACCGCTGGTATCGAGCGCTAGATCCTTATTGATCGTTACTCCCCAACTCTGGATTACAGCGGAGAGTGCCGGGCTACCGGCGTTCTCTTCGCGGCCAAGTTTGAGCGGCGGATCAATCAGAAAAAGAGCGCGCCCGCCGTTCTCGACGTACGTCTTAATAGCGTCCACGGCAGGCGGCGTGTAATCGTACTTGGGGCCGGCCACGACTAACACGGTGCAGTCCGCGGGGACCTGCGGCTTAGGAGCACTGGCATCTGGCGGCGCCGCCGGCTGGCCGAGTTTCACGGCCTGCGGCGTGGCGCCCTGACCCGTCTGGAGCAGGGAAATCGTGCGCGTCTTGTAATTGTTCTTTTCGAGCGCATCTTTGGCGGCCGAGTATCCGGTGCGGCCGCTATCGTCCAAAGAGTGCTCGCCGCTGCCACTAACAAGACAGACATTGCGCTCTCCGCTCTTGAGGGATCGAATCAGCGCGCCGGTAATGTCTTCCTCCGTCAGGCTCTTGGCTTCTTCCCGGCGGATACCGCTCTCAATGAAAATAGTGCCATAGGTCCGGACGCCGGCGGCTTTGGCGAGTTGCGGCTTCTTGTCCGGATCCACATAAGTGATATGCAGTTTCGTCGAGAAATTGTTATACCGGTCCAGCAGGTCGCGCGCCCGGCCAAACTCGGTTGTCTTATCGAAGTAAGTGATGTTGACGTCGTTCTTCAGACCCTTGACGACCTTCTCAGTTTGTTCGGACAAACTGAAGCGCTTGTTCGCCGTCGAATCAAACGATTTATTATGCCGGTTAGCCAGCCAGTTGGTTGCGCCTAGGACGGCGACGATCACCAGCAGATAAGTGAATAAATAGGCTCCGTAACGGGTTTGCCTGGCTTTCATCCATTCTGAATTCATTTATGCCCTCCACCGCAAGGATTCCACCGAGCGGGTGGTGAGAAAGAGGCCAAAGAAAATCATGGAAGCATAGAAAATAATGTCTTTAGTGTCGATAACACCCTTCGAAAACGGTTCGAAATGGGTAACGACGGAAAGATAAGACACCACCTTGGCCCACGCGGACTGGTCGTATGCGCTGACCCAGTCGAGGACCCACAGCATCAGGCATACCGCGAACGTCGCGCCGCCGGCAATGATCTGATTCTTCGTCAGGGTCGAGATGAAAATGCCAATGGCCAGCAGACACCCGCCTTGCAGCAGCAGCCCAAAAAATCCCACCAGAATAGGCTTCAGGTCAGGCCGTCCGAATGCGTAAAGAATCGCGATGTTGATGCCGGAGACCGCCAAAATAGAAGCGTACAGAACCAGCGCGGCAAACCATTTGCCTAGCACGATTTCCAGATCGCGCACCGGCGAAGTCATAAGCAGCTCGATGGTGCCCGAGCGTTTTTCTTCCGCATAGAGCCGCATGGTGATCATCGGGATCAGGAACAGGCCGATCACGCTCGCATTAGTAAGCAACGGCCGGATGACGTATTCGTTCACATCCATCGGCATGCCCCTGCCCATCATCTGCATCTGCATTCCCTGCAGAATGAAAAAACGCGTGGCGCTGTAAAAGAAAAATCCGAAAATCACCGCGAAAATCGCCAGCAGCAGATAGGCGATGGGGGAAGCGAAGTAACTCTTCAGTTCCTTCTTGAAGATAACGATCACATTTCGCATCGCTATGCACCTGCCTCCGTAGTTTTCCCGACTTTCTCCGGCTCGGCTTTCTCCGGCTTCTCCACTTTTTCCGACTTCTCCGCCTTCTCGGACGCGGTCAGTTGCAGGAAGATGTCTTCCAGGCTGAAGCCCACCGGTCGAAGTTCGTTTAGATCCCACCCCGCGGTCACCACTGCACGCGCCAGTTCCGCCCGAATCGAACGGCCCTGCAGACTCTCCACCTCGAAGGCGCAGTGATTGTCCTTTGTATCCTTGAGAACGACGCGTCCCACGCCCGCCACCTGTTCCAGGCGCTGCCGCACGTCGGCGTGATTCAGGTTGCCGTTCGTAGCCTGAATCTCGAGAGCTACCTGCTCGGAGCCACGCAGCCGGTTTGTGAGGTTAATCACAGTGTCTTTTGCCACCAGCTTGCCCTGGTTAATGATGACCACGCGCTCGCAGGAATGCTCCACTTCAGAGAGAATGTGCGTGCTCAGAATGATCGTGTGGTCGCCGGCGAGACTGCGAATCAGCTCGCGCGTCTCGATAATCTGTTTTGGGTCGAGCCCGGAGGTCGGCTCGTCGAGGATCAGGACGTCGGGATTGTGCAGGATCGCCTGCGCGAGGCCGACGCGCTGCCGGTAGCCTTTCGAAAGCTTCCCGATCAGCTTAGACCGAACATCGGTGATGGAACAGCGGTCGCAAACTTCGTTCACCCGTTTAGGAACGTCGACGCTGGCTAGTCCTTTGAGCTTACCGACAAAGGTCAAATACTCGCCGACTTCCATATCCGGATAAAGAGGCGGCGTTTCGGGAAGATAGCCGATGCGTTTCTTCACTTCGAGGGGTTGTTCCAGAACGTCAAAACCGGCAACCTGCGCGGTCCCGGCCGTGGGCGGCAGGAAGCAGGTGAGGACGCGCATCGTGGTGGTCTTCCCGGCGCCGTTTGGACCGAGAAAACCGACGATTTGCCCCTTTTCCACCTCGAAGGAGATGTCATCGACGGCCACAGTACGGGCGTATCGCTTCGTCAAACCTTCGACTTTAATCATAGTGAGTCACTTGCCGAATACAGCGAACCTGCCAAAACTAGAGGCATCGGGAGATGCCCGATCAAGGCGACAGTCGCAGAACTAAAATATTAAGTTTCATGATAAGAACCGGCGGCAACAGTTGTCAAATCAGCACTCCGGACTCTTTTCGGGCTATCCCATGAGATTCCGCCCCGCCGGCCCCCACTAGTCCTGTTGTATTTTCTCCGCTGGCTCACCACGCAAGCTGATCACTGGGTCTCTCTATGCCTGGTGCCGCTGGCTTTGTGGGTGTTGCTGAACGGCCTCGACGATCTGGTCATCGACATTGCTTGCGCGTGCTCCTGGCTTGTAGCGCGTCTGTCGAGGCGGGCGCTGTTTCGCCGTCCGTCCGAGGCCGAGCTGGATGCCGTGCCCCAGAAGCGGATCGCTGTCTTCGTGCCGCTATGGAAGGAGCAACGCGTCATCCAGAAAATGGTGGAGCACAATATCTGGGCCAACCATTATGGCAACTACGATTTTTTCATCGGCGCCTATCCCAACGATAGGCCAACTATGGCGGCCATCCGCGAGGCCAAGAAGCAGGTTAAAAACGTCCACTTGGCCGTATGCCCGCACGATGGCCCCACTTCGAAAGCCGACAATCTCAACTGGATCTACCAGCGCATGCTGCTCATGGAAGAGCAGGAAGGCGTGCACTTCGACATTGTCATGACGCACGATGCGGAGGACATAATCCATCCCGACTCGCTGCGCTGGGTCAACTATTTCGCCGAGCGTTACGACATGGTGCAGCTGCCCGTGCTGGCCCTTCCCACTCCAATGCGCGAGTGGACGCACGGCGTCTACTGCGACGAGTTCGCCGAATTTCAGATGAAGGATCT
>DATLVQ010000278.1:0-2746 GCA_035577325.1 Bryobacteraceae bacterium
AGCAAGTGCCGTACGCAACGTCTCCTGCGCCTGTGCAACGCCAGCTGAGACAACCACAACTTCGGTAGCAATGCCTGCTTCCTTGAGTCGAACCGCTTCTTCGACTGCGATTTCATCGAAGGGGTTGATTGCCATCTTGACGTTCGCGAGATCGACGCCCGAACCGTCTGACTTAACACTGACTTTGATGTTAGCGTCTACCACGCGTTTGATAGGTACCAAAACCTTCATGTACTCAAGAGAGTCGAGTTCTCGTCCAAATCTTCCAGGCCGAATTTACCCCATGAGTACCAAGTTTGCTCGCGTATTCCATGCAAAACGGGCCCAGATTTGAGCTAGGTGCCCAATCTGAACAGCTCGAAGCGCTCGAGGTCCTGCCTTTCGCCGATGAATTTCGCGAAGATATTGGTTTTCCCGGCATTCACAAGAAATTCCGGCAGGCTTTGGCGCAGGGCGTTGGCCACGACGAGCTCGGACGGCGGAATTCCCGGGCGGACGGTCCTCAGCCATGAGCCGAACGAGTTCCACACCAGTGATGGAACGGTGACCGCGAGGTATTGCAATAGTCCTTGGCAGACGACGCCGGCCTGGACGAAGACATGATAGGCGTGGACCTTGAGCTTGACCGCGTTGCGGTACGCGAGTGACGCGCGGTGAAGGTACTGGTCACCGTTCCGGCGCAGCAGCGGCTTCATATCCATCATCCAGAAGTGGTAGCCGAAGGTGCCGATCAAATGAACAGCCTGCTTGAAGCCGTGTTCGATCTTGAAGCGGAAACCGTAAAGCCGGATGATCTCGACCGGATCCAGGGCGAGGTCGGTGCACATGAGCAGACAGGCTCCTCTGGACGGGTGGATCACCGCGACGAAGCGTACGAGCCGCCCGCTGGGCCGCAATAGCAGGTCGCGTACACGGTACCGGATGGTGACGTCCTGCTCGCCGTATACAGGGCTGATGGCCGAATGGAATTGCTCGGGACCATCCTTGAACAAGGATTTCAGCTTGATCTTGTCGCCATAGAGTGTGGGACGGCCCCGTTTCCTTGGCCCGGTTTGCTCATGGCGGGTCCAGGCGACGGCATTGGACTTCGCGCGGGTGACAAGGTGGTTGCCCGTGGCGCAAAGGCCCGCGATCATCTTGCCTGCGGCATAGAACGCATCGGCGACGAAGTAGTATGGATCCTCGAGCGCGACGACGCCAAGCAGCAAGAGCATCTTGTCGAGCAAGGTGCGACGGTCGCGATTGGTCCACCTCAGACCTTCATGGATGCGCATGGCCAGCGGCACCGAGAAAACGGAATTGGCCGCCCGCACGAGCATGCCGACTGCCTGCAGGGAATGTCCCATTATGTATTCGGGCTTGGTGTTGTTGCCGGATTCCTGGTGCAGCAGCTTCACGCCCGGCATCTTCTTGCCGCACTTCGCCACCTTGATGCCGTCGCCTACCAGCACACGCCGGCCATTCACGCGAACCGGGTCGGGGAACAGTTTCGTCACCGCGCTGGCCCACAGCCTGGACAGGCGGTCGATATCGATGGCCTTGCTGTGAAAGCTCTTGAGTAGCCTGTTGTAGAGCGCGGGCCGCAGCTTCATGGCGCGCACGATGCTGGTGACGCCCAGATGCTCGGTGCGCACCGACAGGCCAGCCACCACCGTGACGAACCACATGAAGCTGCGCAAGCGCGAGAACGCCGGACGCAACAGGTTGATCGCTGCCCACCACGCCATCCAAAGCGCCATCGCCCCCCCTGAAAAATGTTGACGCCAAAGCATAGCATTTATATGCTATACCAATGACAGAAAAACGCCTACTGCAGATAGAAAGACGCATCGAAGCCATCAAGGCTAGGCTGGCCGCGATCGATGAAATGCGCCCCGGCTCGCTCACGCGCCAGTTCAAGGATCCGGAGAACGGGAAAGGGGCTTACTACCAGCTCAGCTACACGCGGGAGATGAGAAGCCGGACGGAATACGTGGCAAGCGACGCGGTGCGCGACATCCGCCGCCAGATCGCGAACTACAAACGCTTCAAGGAACTGACGGCGGAATGGGTCGACCTGGGCATCGAGCACAGCCGTCTGAAGATCAAACTCGCGCGCCAGACCTGATCGCCCCGGGGATATGATTTCGCCATGTTCAAGAAACTCAAACGGCGCCTGTTCGACCGCTTCCTGATCGATGACTCGGTCGAATGGACCCAGGGATCCGACGATACCGAGGATCCCCTGTTCATCGAGGTCATGGACGTGGTGTCGTCATTGCTGGACAAGGCGACGCTGAACCCAAGGAAGCGAAAGATCATCTGGCCCGACGGACAAAAGCTGTCGATCAACCTGTCAGTCAAAAGAATCCACGACCAACATCCCGGATTCCCGCACGATTTGATCGAAACCAATGTGATCGACTGGCTCGTGCAGACCATCCCGTCCGAATACGCCACCGAGCGCGAGGCCGATGAATGGGAACGGCTTGTTGAAAAATGGATCGGTTCGCACGAACGGTAGGTTCAGGCTGGGAAATTTGGTCGAGAACTCGACACTCTTGAGCTTGTCAGCGATCTAGCGAAATATGTGAGCGGACAGCACTTGCCCCTGAGTGGCGGCGCTCCCGCATAACAAGAAGAAGTTCGCATACCCTCAGTGCGGGTGAAATACGTAGCGTCCAAGACCACTTCCACTGCGGTCTTATCCGGATGGAAAAGCAAGACGAAGGCCTGTCCAACAACAATATGTACGATACCGACGACG
>DATLVQ010000279.1:0-7622 GCA_035577325.1 Bryobacteraceae bacterium
GCCCGACGGCACATTATGGATTTCGTATCAGGATACGGCGGGTCTGTCACACGCGACTGTGTACGGTGACACGATTCGACTGGAGCATTTCACGAAAGAGCATGGCCTCCACACGGAGAATGTGAGCGCCATGGCCTTCGACACTCGCGGCAGACTGTGGTTTAGCACCGATGACGGCGTTCAGGTGAAGGATGGCGACACTTTTCCGCATTATACCGAGGCGCAGGGCCTGCTGTGGAACGACTGCTCCAGCCATGCCGTTTTGGGCGACCGGGACGGCTCCATCTGGATCGGTCATAATCTGGGCCTCACTCATTTCCGGCCCCCGGCAGAGCCGAGACCCGCAAGCCTGACCCCCGTGGTGCTGAGTTGGGTGAAACTGGGTTCGGCCCTCGTTGATCCCGAAACGACCACAGCCGTGCCGTACCAGCGGCAATCCTTCCAGGCGGGATTCGCCGCGCTGACGTTCCTGAACGAGTCGGAGGTCCGCTTCCGTTATCGTTTGGCCGGTTTCCACGACGACTGGGTGGAGACGCGCGAGCGGGTGGCGAGCTATCCGAATCTCCCCACCGGCCAATATACTTTCGAGGTCCAGGCTTCGGTGCCTGGAACATCCGGAAACAGCGCCGCAACATTTTCCTTTCAAATCTTGCCGGCCTGGTGGCAGACGCGGTGGTTTCGTGGCTTGACCGCCTGTCTCCTGATGATTTCCGCCCTGATGTTCTGGCGTCTCCGGCTCCGCCGCACGCAAGAGAAACACAAGGCGCTGGAGCAGGCAGTCGAGAAGAGGACTATCCAGTTGCGGGAAGAGAAACGGATCGTCGAAGCCCAGCGCGGTGATATCGAACGCCTGCTGGCGAAGACGCAGGAAGCGAGCCGGTTCAAGGATGAGTTTCTGGCCAACATGAGCCATGAAATCCGCACGCCCATGAACGGCATCCTCGGCATGACCGATCTGGTCCTGGACAGCGATCTGACCCAGGACCAGCGCGAGTATCTGAGCGACGCTAAAGCTTCGGCGGAGTCTTTACTGGCGCTGCTGAATGATGTTTTGGACCTCTCCAAGATCGAGGCGGGCCGTCTGGACTTGAACCCTGTATCCTTTTCCCTGCGTGAATGCATCGGCGAGGCCGCCTCCACTTTGGCGATCAACGCGCAGCAGAAGGGCCTGGAATTGACCGTAGAGATAGCGCCGGAAGTGCCGGACGGTCTGGTCGGAGATCCGTTCCGGCTGCGTCAGATCCTCCTGAACCTGTTGAACAATGCCATCAAGTTCACCGATGCTGGATTGATCGCACTCCGGTCTAATCTATATGACCGGCGCGGCGAAACAGTCACAGTGCACTTTTCGGTGTCCGACTCCGGCGTCGGCATACCCGCGGACAAGATCGACTTGATCTTTGAAGCTTTCCGCCAGGCCGATTCCTCCACGTCCAGGAAGTTTGGGGGCACTGGTTTGGGCTTGACGATCTCATCGCGACTGGTTGGTTTAATGCACGGACATCTTTGGGTGGATAGCGATGTCGGCAAGGGCAGCACGTTTCACTTCACGGCGGCCTTCCGGGTGATTCCGGGGTTGGAGTCGACACCGTCGAGCCCCGATGTAGATACCGCCGCGTCGCCAGGGCAAAGTGACTACGCGGTTGCGCAAGACAATCCCCCGGCGCGAAATTAAACTTGGCCGCCCCGCACCGTCCTTTCAGGCCGGTTCGCTGGCGATGCTACGAACCGGTACCCAACTCCCCGTACCGTCACCAAGTGCCGGGGCCGCGTCGGATCATCTTCGATATAGCGCCGCAGCCGCACGATGAAATTGTCGATGGCGCGCGTGTCGGTGTCCTCGTGCAGGCCCCAGACTTCTTCGAGCATGGCCTTCCGCGATACCGGCGCACCTTCGTGCTGGATCAGATAGCGGAGCACATTGGCTTCCATCAATGTGAGCGGAAACTTCTGGCCGCGGACGCGAAGCTCCAGAAGGTCGAAGTGAACCGATTTCTCACCTTTCTCCCCGAATGTGAATGTGCCCTTCGGCTCAGGTGGCGGCGTCACCTGATTCGCTTGGGGCGCGGCGCCGTGATTCGGCGCCTCGTGATTCAGCGAGGTGCGCAGCCATTCGCGCCGCCTTAGCAAGCCCTGGATGCGGGCGATCAGGATGGCCAGCTCGAAGGGCTTGGTGAGATAGTCGTCGGCGCCGGCCGCGAAACCCCGCAGCACATCTTCGGGGCGGCCGCGCGCGGTCAGCATCAAAGTGGGAATGAAGTTCCCCGACTGGCGCAGCTCCGACATTACACTGAACCCGTCCTTCCCGGGCAGCATCACGTCCAGCAGCACCACATCGAAAGCCGGCGACTCCCCTGACAGCAGTTCAAGCGCGGCTTCTCCAGTCTCTGCAAGGTGTACCTGATAGCCCTCGGCCTCCAGGTTGAAGCGCAGCCCTTCGGCCAGATGCCGCTCGTCTTCGACCACCAGGACGGAGTTCATTTGATGATAGGAAGCTGCAAGACGAACGTGCTCCCGCGTCCCAGCCCTTCGCTTTCCGCCCACGCCCGGCCGCCGTGACGCTTGGCCACGGAACGGACAATGTACAGACCCAGACCGATTCCCTTGACGCGCGTCGCGAGCTGGCCCGGCACGCGGTAGAACCGCTTGAAAATCTGCTTCAGCTCGCCCTGCGGAATCCCAACGCCCTGGTCTCGCACGCGCACCGAAACGTACTTCCCGTCCACTTTGGCGGTTTCCACCGTTACCTTCACGTCACTTTCGGAATACTTCACTGCGTTATCGATGAGGTTCGACACTGCCGCCCGCACTTCGTCCGGATCGCCCATGACTGTGACCTCGGGACCGGGAAGGTATGCGATTGATTCCGGCGGAACGTGGTAGAGGGTGCGCGCACGCGCCAAGCACTCCTCAACAACGGACCCCAAATTGATGGGTGCCAGACTGAGCTTGCGGCTGGCGCCTCCAACACGGCCGGTACGCAGGACCTGCTCGATGGTTCCGAGCAGCCGGTCGCTCTCGTCCAGCATGATGTCGTAGAATTCTTTGCGCTTCGTCTCATCCACGGCGCGCGTCTGCAGAGTTTCAAGATAAAGCCGTATGGAGGCGACCGGTGTCTTCAGCTCGTGCGTGACGGCGTTGATAAAGGCATTGTGCTGCTCGTTCCGCCGGATTTCCCGCACTAGGAAGATGGTGTTCAGTACGACGCCGCTGATGATCACTGCCAGGAGCAGGACGCCGAGGAAGAGCAGAATGCCGCTGCGCCAGTCGAACAGCACCCAGCCGACGTACAGCAGAATGATGACCGAGATCAGGCCGATGCCGAGCGCAATGAAAAATGCGATAGACTTCCGCCGTCCGGCGACTACCATGCTTCCAGCTTATGCCGGAAAGCGAGTGTTGTGCATCCCTCTGGTGCGGCACAGCGGCCGCCTCACGACGCTGGCCGCGCGCTGGTGAGATTATTTAGAGAGAATCGGCGGGCCGGCGTTGTCCTAGGCGGCTTCGCGTTCCTCGAGCCGGGACGTGACCTTGGCGACCTGGATCGACCTGGCGACGCCCACGAGCCGCAGCACCTTGAGCGTGATCCAGGTTGGATCGAACTCGTACCATGCGAGGCCATGCCGCGCCGAGGTGGGATGCGCGTGGTGATTATTGTGCCAGCCTTCGCCGAAAGTGATCAGGGCTACCCACCAGTTGTTGCGCGAGTCGTCACGGGTCGAAAACCGGCGCGAGCCCCACATGTGTGTGGCGGAGTTCACCAGCCACGTGGCGTGGAGACCGAAGACCACCCGAACACAGAGACCCCAGAGCATCATCGGCAACCCGCCTATGGCTAGCAGCACAACTCCAAGCACTGCGATTGGCACCCAGTGAAAATTATTCAGCCATACGTAAAAGCGATCTTTGGCAAGATCGGGCGCATACTTCGACATCAGCCGCGTGTTGTTGTGCTTGGTCTCACCCAGCAGAATCCAGCCGGCATGGGCCCACCAGGCGCCGTCACGCGGAGAATGCGGATCGCCCGGCTGATCGGAATTCTGATGGTGGACGCGATGCGTGGCCACCCAGAAAATCGGACCGCCTTCAAGCGTCAGCGTTCCGCAAATCGCAAAGAAATACTCCAGCGCCCTCGGCACCTTGTACGACCGGTGCGTATGCAGACGGTGGTAACCCATACTGATGCCCAAGCCGGTAGACATCCAGTACAGGAAGACCGCGGCCGCAAAAACCTTCCAACTGAACATGAAGAGTGCGGCAATGGCGCCTATATGCAGAAGGGCCAGGATGATCGTCGTTAGCCAGTTCATGCCTTGGCGATCGTATGCGTCGAAGTTGTCGATGGTCACTGAGGCTCCAAAGTAGCGGTCAGCTTCAAGCTAACAGGGATTCACCCTTGGGTTTGTAATAGTTGTGTAATTTCAAGGGGATAGGGGGTATCGCGTACACTCTCGTTGGTTATTACTACGCCGCCTACGATTGATCTGTTCGCTCGGGTAAGGCGGTCTGGCCCCTGCGGCCGCCAGCATGGCGTTGAATGATGCCTGGAGTGCGGCCTTCTGACGGACGAAATCGGCCTGCGCGAATTTCTGCCTAACTTTGGGCGACGATGACCGAAAGATGGCGTAAAGCCGGTCCAGGAACGCCGGGTTCGCGTTGCATCGACCGAGACTCGTATCGAAGGCGTGGGGCGTCCGATCGCCGGTTGGCACCGCTCTCCATTGGAGGCCGTGTGCGTTGGCTGCTGACCGCGCCGCCACGCCAAGCGATCGAAGATCCGAATTACAATTAAGAGTTCCTCGTCACGTCAGCCGGCGTTCGACACGGCGGGAAGCGCGAGCGCAATCATCGGGAGAGTGTTATGGAAACGGCAAGCTGTGATATCGGGCTGATCGGCCTGGCGGTGATGGGCCAGAACCTGGTCCTGAATATGAACGACCACGGCTATCGTGTGGCGGTGTTCAATCGGACGGTCTCGAAAGTGGACGATTTCATCAACAACGAAGCCAAGGGCACCAAGGTCGTGGGCACGCACTCGATCGAGGAACTGGCGCAGGCGCTGAAAAAGCCGCGGCGCGTGATGCTGATGGTGAAGGCCGGCGAGACGGTGGACCAGATGATCGAGAGTCTGGTTCCGCATCTGGAAAAGGGCGACATCATCATCGATGGCGGCAACTCGCATTATCCAGACACTAACCGCCGGACCAAGACCCTGGCGGACGAGGGCATTTTATTTATCGGGACAGGCGTTTCGGGCGGCGAAGAGGGCGCGCGCAATGGGCCGTCGATCATGCCGGGAGGAAATCCGGCGGCATGGCCGTACGTAAAAGAGATTTTCCAGGCGATCGCGGCAAGAGTTGAAGACGGCACGCCATGCTGCGATTGGGTGGGAGAGAACGGCGCCGGCCACTACGTGAAGATGGTGCACAACGGCATCGAGTATGGTGACATGCAGCTGATTTGCGAGGCCTACCAACTGTTGAAAGACGGGCTCGGGCTGACCGCGCCAGAGCTGCACGACGTCTTCGCGGATTGGAACAAAGGCGAGCTGGACAGCTACCTGATCGACATCACAGAGCAGATTTTCACGAAGAACGACGAAGACGGAAAACCCCTCATCGATAAGATTCTGGACACGGCCGGGCAGAAGGGGACCGGCAAATGGACCGGCATCAGCGCGCTCGAGACAGGCACGCCAGTGACGCTGATTGGCGAAGCCGTATTCGCGCGCTGCCTATCGGCCATGAAAGACGAGCGCGTGGGCGCGTCGAAGATTCTCAACGGGCCGCAGACAGCGGCGGCGCAGGATCGCAAAGGCTTCATTGAAGACGTGCGGCGGGCGCTCTACTGCTCGAAGATGATTTCATACGCGCAAGGCTACATGCTACTGCGCGAGGCGGCCAAAGAAGAGGGCTGGCATTTGAACTTCGGCGGGATCGCGCTCATGTGGCGCGGGGGCTGCATTATTCGCAGCCGTTTCCTCGGAAAGATCAAGGAGGCGTACGACAAGAATCCGCAGCTCAAGAATCTGCTGCTGGACGATTTCTTCAGCAAGACGCTGAACGAGTACCAGGCTTCCTGGCGGCGCGGCATCATCAACGCGATCCAGTACGGCGTGCCTACCCCCGCTTTCTCAACCGCGCTTTCGTTTTACGATGGGTACCGCACGGCGCGGCTCCCTGCGAACCTGCTGCAAGCGCAGCGGGATTTCTTCGGCGCGCACACGTACGAACGCGTGGACAAACCGCGTGGGCAATTTTTCCATACGAACTGGACCGGGCGCGGCGGGCGGACGTCTTCGGGGACCTACAACGCCTGATCCAACGGCGACAATCCAATTGCGATGAACGGCCATTTTCGCTACTACCTTCGCGTCCGTTACGGCGAGTGCGACGCTCAGAGGGTCGTGTTCAACGCGCGCTATGCCGATTACATTGACCTCGCGACCACCGAGTTCGTGCGGGCGCTCGGATTCGGGGAGGCGCTGGCGAATGGAAGTCTCGACTATCAGCTGGTCAAGCTGATTGTCGATTGGGAAGGCCCGGCGCGTTACGACCAAGTGCTGGAGCTGTCGGTGTGTGCCACGCGGCTGGGCAATACTTCGTTCACGCTGGCCACCGAATTCCGCATTGCGGGGAGGCAGGAAGTCATCGTCACCGCGGAGACGGTGAACGTGGTGGTGGACGCACGTACGCTGAAGAAGACGCTGCTGCCGCCCGATTTCCGCGCGGCGCTCGAGAAAGGCGCGGCGGGCATGATCACGGATCATGCGGGCTATCTTGCGGCCGCGGCCGCGATCAAGTAAGCGGTTCACTCCAATGGCGTTTTAATCGCGGCGAGTCTGCTATTCTGTGGCGTAAGCCTGCAATGAGCCGGCTGCCTGCAGTTTCGAGCGGCCGCTTGCCCAATTCCAACCGGGAGAATCGCATGAGCTATGGTCTGAAGATTCGTGACAAGGGCGCGCTGGACTTCCTGTCCCTGGGCGCGCTGGTGCACCGTTTGGACCCCGGCATTATTCCTTTTCGCAAGGCGACCCAGTGCCAGATTCACGTGAGCGGCGGCGAGTTTAACGTCGCAGCAAATCTGGCGGACTGCTTCGGTCTTGAGACCGGTATCGCTACGGCGATGGTGAATTATCCGATCGGCGATCTGGTGGCCGAGCGGGTAAAAGCCATGGGTGTGAAGCCGTTCTACAAGCGGTTGGAGCACAACGGGGTCACGGGCCCGAATATCGCGGCCGTTTACAGCGACCGGGGGCACGGCGTGCGAGCGCCGGTGGTTTTCTACAATCGCGCCAACGAAGCCGGGGCGCTGTTGAAGCCCGGCGATTTCGACTGGAACGCCATTTTCGCGGGCGGAGTGCGGTGGTTTCATAGCGGCGGAATTTTCGCGGCGCTCTCGGAAACGACCGCGGAGTTGATCATCGAGGGCATGCAAGCCGCCAAGGCAGCCGGCGCCATTGTCTCCTTCGATTTGAATTTCCGCGAAAAGTTGTGGAAGATTTCGGGCGGCCAGAATCGCGCGGTCTCGGTGATCGCGCGCATCGTCAAGAATGTCGATGTACTCGTCGGTAACGAGGAAGACTTGCAGAAGGGGCTGGGCATTCCCGGTCCAGAGGTTGC
>DATLVQ010000280.1:0-15441 GCA_035577325.1 Bryobacteraceae bacterium
CTGGCACATCCAGGCTTTGATCAGGCAGATTTTGCCCAATTTGCCCGAGCCGACGTATTCTACCGCGCTCTTAAAATGCTCCATGCTGCGGCGCTGCGTACCCACTTGCACGACGCGGCCGTATTTCCGCGCGGCGTCGCGCATGAGGTGGCCTTCGTGGATCGTCTGCGAGAGAGGCTTTTCGATATAGACGTCCTTGCCGGCCTGGCACGCCGCGATCGTGATGTTCGCATGCCAGTGATCGGGCGTAGCAATGATCACGGCGTCGATCGACTTGTCGTCCAACAGACGGCGGAAGTCTTTGATAAATGCGGGGCGTTTGCCCTGCGCCTCCTCGATTTCCGCGCCCGTTTTGGCGAGGATGGCGTCATCCAGATCACAAAAAGCCTTGATCTCCGCGCCCTGTTTGATGGCCGCCAGCGCGTCATGTTTGCCCTGGTTGCGGCCGCCAATCAGGCCCAGCGCAATCTTTTCGTTTGCCCCGAGCGCGCGCGGATTCAGATTCAGGAAGCCGGCGGCCATGGCGGCGCTACCGGTTTCGAGAAACGTTCTACGATTCTGGCTCATGTCAGTCCTTATAGCGCAACGCGTAGACCTGCGCGACGCCATCGTCGCCGCGCTCGCCGAGCACGAGTAAAACCACGTCACGTTTTGCATCGTAGACCATGGCGCGGTTCTCGCCGACCTTTGGCTGCGGCCCATCGAATGGAATTGCAGCGCGGCGCCAGGCATTTTCGGCGGGTTTCCAAAGCCAAAAACCATTGCCGTAGGTAAGAAAAACATCCTGGCGCGAGACATAAACGGCCTCGCGCGAGCATGCAGGTGGACCCTCAGCGGTCTTGGGCTGCATGTTCCGCCACCTGCGCGTGTCGAAGTCGAAAGTCCATAGCTCGTCACGCTTGAGACCGCCGCCGTGCAGGATGAGTTGGTCTCGTTTCGTATCATACGCCAGGCTGGTCAGCTCGTAGAGGTTCTGCGGCGACGGGTCGCTCTCGCTATTGAGACGCTCCCAGCGGTTTTCTGACGCGTGGTAGAGATAAATCGCGGTGTCCTGATGCGGACTCGATGGGCTCCATGGCCACTGATAACCGGCATCGTTCAGCCGGGCGGGCCAGTCCACGTTAATGCCCACAACGCCGTGCGGCGTAGATACAACTGTATCGACGCCCGGCGGCGCAGGGCCCTCAAGCTTCCATTTCGACGTTCTCGGGTCGAACATCCAGGTGAGGAACCGGACGTATGATGACGGCGGCCGCACCAGGGCATCGGGCGCTGTGTCTATTTTGGGCGACTGGCCGCAGACAGCGGGCTCGTAACCGGTGGTGAGCCGCAGGCGGCGCACCACAATCATCTGACGGCTGACGGGATCATAGGCGTAAATGCGGCGGCCGTGCTCCATCCAGGGGCGCCCGGCGAATGTGACACCGGCCTCCCGGACGCCGTGATTCCAGAGCCGCTCGGGATATTCGGGAGAGACGTCGGTTGATCGCCAGGTGTGGGCCGCGACATCGTACATATCGACGTCACTGCCCCCGTAGCCGCAATGGCCGCCGCCCCAATAGAGAATCTGCTCGCGATCCGTATCGAAAGTTGCACCGCCCCACGTGCGCGTGGGCGCGGCCCGGCCGGGATCCGCCAGCAGAACCCAACGGTTGTCTGGAAGATGATCGAGACGGGGCTGCCCCCGGGGAGGATTCGTTTGGTCGTCCCGTTTCGGGATGGCATGCTGCGCCCCCATCGGATACGCGATCGTCACAGGCTGCGGTCCGATTCTGTACTCATACGTCGTGCGCACCGGAAACAGAATGTTGCAGGTCATGCGATCGTCAGGCTTCCGGGAGCTGGTGGCAAGCACGAGCAGCCGCCTTTCGGGCGCGATATCGGCGGTAAGATAGAAACCCGGCGGGACCGCGTTTCCCAGCGGAGACCAGGAATCGCTGCGGGCGTCGTACATCCACATCTCGGTAAGGTCACGGCGATTGTAACCGCCGCCGATGATGACTTCGCCGGTGACGGGGTCGTAAACCGTAAAATGTCCGGCGCGGGCTTCCGGTCCGGCGGGCGCTTTCGACATACGCCATACGCGCGTTTTTAAATCGAAGATCCACGTGTCCGCCAGATAGTGGCTCTGGCCATCGCCGCCGAAAACCACGAGTACGTTGTTGCGCGTGTCCGTCACCATGCGCGTATTCATGCGTGGCGGCGGCTGCTGGCCGTGCGGCAATTCACGCCAGTCGTTGGCTTGCGGATTATAGATCCATGTCCCCGTGTAACCCACGACAGTTCCGTCCGGCCTGGGTTCGGCCACGTGGCCGCCGCCGAACAAAACGATTTCGTCATGCAGCGGATCGTAGGCGAGCGAACCGCCATTCACGGGGGGCGGCGAGTGCGGGGGCGCGAGATCGGTCCAGCGGCGCGCCGCCGGGTCGTAGGCGGCGGTCAATCCGCCGGTATAGTAGACCAGGGCATGCATCCTCGGCGCATAGACTACCTGATCGGAAACGATGTTGAGATCCGGCCGTGGTGCGGCCTCTTTGTCGCGACTGGCGCCGCGGAGCACCGTGCGCTCGCTGCCGCTTGTAATGCCGGAGTAAGTGCGCGGCACATAGGCCAACGGCAGCCGTTTACTCCACAACTTCGCCCACTCGCGAGGCAAATGGCTGCGCCAGCGGCCGTCGGCGGGATCGAAGCTCACCATATCGTATTCGGGAATTTGCATGAGCGGCTGTTCCTGGAGCAGCTCCGGGTCGCCGTTCATGTATCCCCAGAGAAAAAATGCATGTGCGTCCGGAACATAGCGGATGGCGCTGCCCGGGCGCGCGCCGGCGGTGTCTTTGCGGACTTCGACCCAGCGGTTGGAAGGTAGTTCTTCGGCTGCAGTTATGGACACTAAAAGCGAAAGCGTAGCAACACAACAACAAACACGCATGGATCACCAGAGTATCAGAGCCTATGGATTTACTGGCGGGCAGTAGAGGATCACGGCGTCATTGGTGATGTGCTCCTTCGCGCCGGCGCGCACCATGTATTGCCGTTGCCGCCACGGCTCGGCGATGCGTTCCAGGTGCGAGCGCGCCATGCGGCCCTCGTGCCACAGATGGGTGACTTCGAGCACCGGAGACGTTTGCTCCTCTGGAGAAATCGAAGCCAGGCGCAGGCTGTCGAGCGCTATTCCCTGCAGATGATAGCGCACATAAACGCGCCGAGCCCCGCCAGGAAGTCCGCGCACTTCACGGAAAATTTCAGGCCAGCGCAGCGTGCGATCGATGGGGATTCCATCCTTCCATTTCAATTCCGCATCGTAGTGCCAGAGCTCCGTGAAGGGACCGTCAGGCGTAAGGGACCAGGCCAGTGAAGCGGTTCGTTTGTCCGGTGGTACATCAGTTTCGTATGCCGTCTTGCGAACTTCGGCTGTCAATTTGTCCGGCGCCTCACCCTGGCGGATATCGAGAAAGCGGCCACCGGCATCGAAACCGCTAAGGACCTTGCCACCAGGCGCAGCCAGCTCGACCACGACCTCGGCGGGCTGGCTGTCCCGTGGCGCCAGGAACCCCTGCGCCTGCTCGGCGACATAGTGTGCGTTTACGACGCGGGCAAACTGTTCGATTCGCTCCATCTCGACGGCAATCGGCCACCGCTGTTGAGCCGGTCCGGCGCGGTAGACCAGTTCGTTCGCTCCCGCCGCCACCGCAGGCAGTGTACGCGGATTCATTTCGAAACGCGTAACTAGGGTGAGCTGTTTCAGAGGCGCGCCGATCGCAGGCATCTTAATCTTGACGAGATAGTCATAACGTCCACTCACCGCCGTGAGGGCGCCATGCGCCGAACGGACTTCAACGTGCGGCGCGGCTTCCCAGCGCCCGTGTAACGGGCCCTCCACACGCCCCGCTTCGGTCCAGCTTTTCCCACCATCGCTCGAAGTTTCGACTTGCGCGGTATCCGCGCGCGAATCCAGATCCAGCTCCATCGAAAACTTCGCATCGATGATCACGTAAGGACTCAGTACCTGGAAAATGGCAACGCCCGGAAT
This sequence comes from Bryobacteraceae bacterium, assembly GCA_035577325.1. Classification (GTDB taxonomy): domain Bacteria; phylum Acidobacteriota; class Terriglobia; order Bryobacterales; family Bryobacteraceae; genus QHXW01. The sequence goes on from DATLVQ010000280.1 coordinate 4,031, forward strand.
CCTCGAATAGTAAGCGCGCGCATCGGAAAGGGCCGGCGCATACTCGATGCGGCCCGTCGACCACAGTCGGTCGTCCTTCTGGCTCTTGGGGCCATCCGCCGTGCGGATCTGATATTCCGCGACCTCCTGCGGAAATTCCTCCCATCCCGTTTTAGTTCGCTTGTATGGCAGGTAAAATAAACCCGGCTCTTCCGGGCGGAAGTAGCGGATTAGCCGCTCACCCGGCCGAAGCGTAAATTCCATGCTGTGCCCAGCCGCATAACGAGTGAACGGAAAAAGCCGGTTGTCTTCGGTAGTGGTGAATAACTCCGCAAGGCCGCCTATGGCGGCTTCACGCACGTCAGCCGGGTACCATGGGTCGTCGACGAGTTTGGCATCCACATCGCGCGGGGCCTTCAGCTTGCACAACATGATTTGCCCGTCCTGCTCGAGCTGGTGCACCGAAGCCACCGGCGAGCGGCGCGGATCGCCTGGTCCAACCGAGTTGTAGCCCATCATGTCGGAATCGAAGTAATGGTAAGCGCCCTCGTAAAAAACCTCAGCCACGGTGTGGCCGGTGAGAAACCACACGCGCGCATCTTCGAATCCGCCCGCTTTGTACACGGCTTCGAGCAGCGGCGCGATGTGATAGCACAAGCCGAAACCATAGCTGTTGAGCAGCTTCACCGGGTCAAGCACTTCGCCGGCGGGCTCTTCGTACGCCCAACCCGCAATGTGATACCAGAAGCCGGGTTTGACAAAGCGCCCGTCCGTCAGGAAGAAGCGCCAGATGGCTTCGGCCTTTTCGCGCGACGTGGCGGCGTGCGCCTGGTCGTAAATTCCGCGCGCTAGGGTGTTGAGGTCGGAAGTATCCACCTGCCCTTTCACAAGGACGCGTGGAGAATAGATCTGGGCTTGTGCCGCCGCGGCCAGCACATAGATGAGAATGATTCGCTTCATCCCGTTGTGATCATACTGGCAGATTGGGCGGAGAAAAGCGTCTTTACTCCTTGTACGCCACGCCCTCCACCAGCTCGATGCGCACGCGGTCGGGTCCTTCGACGAACGCGTACTTCACCTTGCCATGAAAAGCAGTTTGGATTTCCTGGGTCACCTTCACGCCGCCTTTACGCATCTTCTCCAGAGCGTCGTGAAGATTCTCGAAGCTGAAGCCGATGTGATCGACCACTCGGCCCTCGGTTGAATCGAATGCCGTGCGGTTTTTCCAGGCGTCGGGATAGGCACGCGGAGCAAACTGCATCGGGAAAATAATGATGTTGATGTTGTCCGACATGAGCGACATGCTGGGATCCACCTGATAGCCCTTATAGAAGCGGGGCTCGCGCGAAGCCGGCGCCTTGCCGCGTAGGGTAGCGCCGAAGTACTTCATGTACCATTCGCCCGCCGCGACCGGATCGGCGCTCAGCAAGTGAACGTGGCCCAGATGGTGATGGGCCGCCGTATTCAGCTCGATGAGTGCATGATCCGGGCCATCCACGTAGGCATAGAAAAATCCGGGAAAGCCGGCGAGATCGCTGATGTCCGTGATGGGCGTCTCGAACCTGGTTCCCGCGTTGGTCTGCTTCTGATACTCGGCCTTCATGTCTTCGGCGCCCCAACCGAAGTGCCAGATGCCGGAGGTGATCGCCGATGGCGGGGGCGCCGGGACTTTGCTGAACAGAATCCACGCCTTCTGCGCCCAAACGCCATCCCACTCGCCCGCAAATTTGGCTTTCTCGCAATCGAACTTGGAGGCGTAGAAATCGATCGCGGCGGCGGGGTCCGTTGCGTTCAGATGGATGTGATGAAAATGCGCCGGAGGCATTTGAGCGAGGCCGTACCCGGCCAGCGTCAAGGATGCCACTGTTAGGCGCGCCAGTGAGAGTGTCGTGATCTTCGGCATGCGTGTTTGCGATATGCGATTGCAAGTATGTTATCAGGTTGGATGCGGTCTGCTGCTCCCGCGTTTATCGGCGTCCGCATGGGGCGACGCAACCCGGTCATGCCTGTCCTACCGGCTGTGTTAACATGCGTTGCATGCCGGGAGTATGGGGTGGCGCGGCTGGCGCGGTGTTTTGCAGTGCAGGTGCGCTCATGGCCTATGGAGTCCGTGGCAAGTCGTCTACATTATTCGCGCCCTCAGTGTATCGAGGCCCGGCGGCACGACGCGCCATTGCGTTCACATTTGACGATGGCCCGAGCGAATCCACGCCCGCACTGTTGCGCATGCTGGCCGATCAGGATGTTCCCGCCACTTTCTTTCAATGTGGCAGCAATGTGCAGCGCCTGCCGGAGATCGCGCGCGACGTGGCGCGAGGCGGCCACGAGATCGGCAATCACAGCCAGACGCATCCCCGGTTCAGTTTCCGCACGTCCGGTTTCATCCAAGCTGAACTGCGCCGTGCGCAGGAATCGATCGAACGTGCCGCCGGCGTCTCCCCGGTTTTGTTTCGCGCGCCGTTTGGCATACGTTGGCCGGGTATGCGCCAGGCCCAGCGCCGGCTTCACCTCATGGGCGTGATGTGGACGGTCATCGGGTGCGATTGGAAGCTCGACGCCCGCGCCATCGTCCGCCGCGTGCTGCCGAATATAGAGAATGGCGCTATCATTTGTCTGCACGACGGCCGCGAGCTGCAAATCCGGCCCGATATCGAACCCACTCTCGACGCCGTGCGCCGCCTGCTTCCGATACTGAAGGCTGAAGGATATCGATTCGAAACGGTAAGCCAACTCATATGTCCGACGAACTAATCCAGCGAGTCCGAACGGTTATCGCCAACACGCAGCGCATTCCCATCGAGAAGATCACCATCGAGAGCTCGTTCGAAGAGCTGGGGATCGACTCCATGGACGGCGTGAATATTCTGTTCGCTCTGGAAAACGAATTTGATATCACCATCCCGGATGAAGCGGCCAAACAGATCCGCAATGTGCGCCAGATGATCGAGGGCGTAGAAAGGCTGATTGCCGGCGGCGCTACCGATGCCGCGGCCGTCACTTCCTAACGCATGCATCGCGTTGCTGTCACGGGTATCGGCGCGATCTCAGCGTTGGGCCGCACCGTCGAGGACTTTGGCCGCGCTCTTCGCGAGGGCCGCTCCGGAATCGGTCCCATTCAAGCGGCCGATTGCTCAACCCTGCGGTTCCGCAATGGGGCGGAAGTCGAGGCCTACGACTATCGTCCGTACTTCGATGACAAGCGCGCCGATTTCATCGACCGCTTTGCGCAGTTCGCGGTGATCGCGGCGCGCGAAGCTGTGGCCGATGCCGGCATCGAGTGGTCGCCCGCATTGCGCGAGAATGCCGCCATTATTACCGGATCTTGCGTAGGCGGGCAAGCCACCGAGGACGCCGGCTTCTATAGCGTCTACAAAATGGGGCAGAATCGCGTGCATCCCCTGACCATCCCCAAGACCATGGCCAATGCGGGTGCGAGTCACATTTCAATGGAGTTCGGGATCACGGGGCCCAGCTACACCATTTCAACGGCGTGCTCGTCGGCGTCGCATGCCATCGGCCAGGCGTTCTGGATGGTGCGCTCCGGAGCCGCGCCGCTGGCCATCACCGGCGGCAGCGAAGCGCCGTTCAGCTTCGGCATACTGAAAGCATGGGAAGCGCTACGTGTGGTATCTCCGGACACCTGCCGGCCTTTCTCTAAAGACCGCACCGGAATGGTTCTGGGCGAGGGTGGCGCCATTCTGGTCCTTGAGCCGCTTGAGGCCGCCCGTGCCAGGGGCGCGCACATACATGCCGAAATTGTGGGCTTCGGCATGTCCGCCGATGCGTGCCACATCACCCAGCCTTCGGCTGAAGGCGCTGCCCGCGCCATGCGCGCCGCGATCTGCGATGCGCGTCTGATGCCTGAGGTTTTCGGTTACATCAACGCACACGGCACCGGCACGCAAGCCAACGACCTGACCGAGACTTCGGCCATTCACTCCGTTTTTGCATGTCACACCGACCGGCTCGCCGTCAGTTCCACCAAATCCATGCATGGCCATGCGCTCGGCGCCGCGGGTGCGCTCGAAGCCCTGGCTGCGATACTGGCTCTGCGCGACGGTTTTCTTCCCCCGACTGCGAACTACAACCAGCAAGACCCCGCTTGCGATCTGGACGTGGTGCCGAATGTTTCGCGTGAGGCCGATATCGAATACGCGCTATCCAACTCCTTTGCGTTCGGTGGTTTGAACGCAGTGCTGGCATTTCGCCGTCACGGCGGCTAATTCTTTACAAACTTAACGGACTGGGGTGCCTAAAATGAGGGCTGTGGGGACTATTCAAGCGGAGCCGGGCGCCGAGACCACGCGCCGCCGCTTTTACCTCACGTTTATTTATGGACTTTGGGGGTTGATCACCGCTGCGCTGACCGCCCCCGCCTTGCTTTATCTTTTCCTGCCTCCCAAAATCCGGCGCGAGTCTGAATGGGTGGATGCCGGCGACGTCGCCAAACTTCAGGTCAAGACTCCCGTCGAATTGGTTTTTCGTAAGAACTTGGTAGACGGCTGGAAAATCTCCAGCGAAAAACAAACCGCCTGGGTGGTGAAGCTGTCCGACCAGAAGATAGTCGCGTTCGGACCGCAGTGCACCCACCTCGGCTGCGCCTACCATTGGGAGGAAGCGAAGTCGGAATTTCTGTGCCCGTGTCACTCCTCCGTCTTTTCCGCCGATGGCGCGGTCATTTCCGGGCCCGCCCCGCGCCCGCTTGACCGCTACGAAACCAAAGTGGAAAACGGCAAACTGCTGCTGGGCGCGCTGCGCGAATCGTCGAGCCAAAACGCATGAAAGCGAAAGATCGGCTGCTGGTCTGGCTGGACCACCGCACCGGCCTCGAGACCGCCGTGCGCAATTTCCTCTATGAGCAGATCCCGGCATCGAGCGGCTGGCACCAGATTTTCGGCAGCGTGGCGCTGTTCCTGTTTATGGTGCAGGCCTTCACCGGCGCGCTGCTGGCCTTCAACTATGCGCCGACCCCCGGCGAAGCCTACAACAGCCTGCGCTACATCCTGGCAGAAGTCACCGCCGGCCGCCTCATGCGCGGCCTGCACCACTGGGGTGCCAGCATGATGATCGTAGTCGTGGTCCTGCACATGATCCAGGTTTTTCTGTACGGCGCTTACAAGAAACCGCGCGAGGCTACCTGGATGGCTGGTGTGGTACTGCTGCTGCTCACCTTGGCATACGGCCTAACCGGATACCTGCTCCCCTGGGATGACAGGGCGTACTGGGGCACGGTGGTCACAACGCAGATCGCCGCTCGCGCGCCGATTCTGGGACCTTATCTTCTCCGTTTGCTGGGTAGCGAAGGCGAAGTGGGTGTCGTGACTTTTGCGCGCTTTTACGGCCTGCACGTGCTATTGCTGCCTCCGGCCACCACACTGTTGATCGCTCTGCACATTTACCTGGTACGCAAACACGGCGTGGCGCCCGCAATTGACGACGCATCGCGGCCGCAGAAGAAGTTTTTCCCCGAACAGGCGTTCCGCGACACGGTCGCCGTCTTCGTCGCGTTCGCGATCTTGTTTACGATGGCAGCCGTCGTCCGCGTGCCGCTCGAGCAGCTCGCCGACCCCACCGATACTACCTACATCCCGCGCCCCGAGTGGTACTTCTTATTTCTGTTCCAGACGCTCAAGCTACTCCCGGGCCCACTCGAAATGATCGGAGCCGTGATTCTGCCCGGGCTTGCCGTGCTCGTGCTGTTGTTGGTCCCATTCATTGACCGCGGCCAAGTGCGGCGGGTGACTCAGCGAACCTTCGCCGCGGCCGCTGTGGTTCTGGCCCTGCTCGGCTGGACGGGCTTGACCGCCGCTGCCGTCGCCACCACACCAAAACCCATGGCGGCCGCCATCGACTTTTCGCAGCCCACCGACTGGATGCAGCTCTCGCCCGTCGAAATGGCCGGTATCGGTTACTTCCGCCAGGAAAACTGCGCCAGTTGCCACACTGTAGGCGCTGGAACGCCGAAGATCGGCCCGGATCTGGCCGATGGGGGCATTCACAAGACCGCTGCATGGATGATCCAGCATTTCAAGCGCCCCGCCGCCATGGTGCCCGGTAGCGCTATGCCCGCCATCCAGCTAAGCGACGCGCAATTGAACACGCTGGCCGCGTTTCTGCTCAAACTCAATCCGCGGAATGCCGAAGCTCTGCAATCCGCCCCGGACTTCGCTGTCCAGGGCGCGTTGACCTATCAGAAGAACCAGTGCGGCTCCTGCCACGTGGTCAACGGCGTCGGCGTGAAACTCGGCCCCCCGCTGAATGGGTTGAAGCGCCGCCGCACGCAGGCGTGGGTGGAGAAGCATTTCCAGAATCCGCAAGCACTATCACCCGGCAGCATCATGCCGGCCTACAAATTTTCGCCCTCCGACATGCGTAACATCGTTTCGTATTTGCTTGTATTGCAGGATTAAGCCAACCAGAATGAAGCCCGCAGCACCCGACGAGACTTGTGTGTGCTTCCGCCGGTATTAGTTACACCAGCGCCTGTGTCGAGTGAATCCCCGCCGAGTGCAGCGCCGTCGCCATCTTCTCGAGCGCCGTTTTGTGAATTTGGGAGACGCGGCTCTCGTTGATTCCCATGATGCCGCCAATCTCCTTCATGGTCAGCTCCTTGGTGTAGTAGAGCAGCACGACTCTTTGGTAGCGTTCGGGCAGCGTTTTCACCGCGACGGATAACACCTCGCGTAGCTGTTCGCGCGCGCACATATTGTCCGGCTGGCTCTGTTGTGACGCCGGAAAGTCCGGCGCGTTGGTGGTATCGCGGTCGGAGCCATAGCTGGAGGCAGACATCAGGCCCACGGTTCGCAGTTCCAGCACGATGCGCCGCCAGCGGTCCACGCCCACGCCCATTTTCTGGGCGATCTCGGCCTCGGTGGGCGTGCGCTTCAACTTATCGCAAAGCTCGCGCGTCACCGCTTCCACCATTTTCTGCCGCTTGCGCAGATCGCGCGAGGCCCAGTCGAGCTGGCGCAGGCTGTCCAGCATCGCGCCCCTGATTCTGTACTTGGCGTAGCTGTGGAAGACCACTTTCTTAGCGGGATTGTATTTGTTGGCGGCGTCAAACAAGCCCAGCACGCCGGCATGGACCAGATCGTCAAGATCCACATGCACCGGCAGATTCTCATGCACGCGCACTGCGATCGCCTTCACCAGCGGCAGGTGGTCCAGTACGATTTGGTCGCGCACCGTATTCCCCGTCCCGTTGCCCCGCGAGGTAGACACACGTGGAGCTCGCGCTTTCATCGCTTTGGTTGGCATGTTTGTATTGGCCCGCGCTTTCGCACCGGCTTTGCTTTCCGGTTGCCGCCAGGCTCTGCCTATAGTGCAAGGCCGGGGCCAAGGAACTACATCCGGCAAATCACTTAGATTCAATATCGGAACGAGCAACTGCGCGAGCCCCGTTTCAGGTTGGTACATGTCATCGGCCCGGTCGTGTTCCAGGATGGGATGGGTGTGCCGCTTTGGACTATCGCGACCGGGCTTGGCTACGAATCCGTTGGGCCACTCCAAGCAGTCTCAAAGGTGTGTTGCCCGCTAACGTAGGTAATCGTCTGACCGTTTTCAGGAGTTGTTAGGGGAATTTAATGGGGCCAGCGGCACTCCACGCGCAACTTCTCCGCCCTTTCTGCCTTTAGACAGGCAGGAGGGTACAGAAAATGAAACGCTTAGCCTTTTCGTTAATTGGGGCCGGACTCATGATCACGGGTCTCGGCGCGCAGGAGATCCAAAAGCGCAAAGAGAACCAGCAGGACCGCATCGCCCAGGGTGTCAAGTCAGGTGAGCTGACGGCGGGTGAAACTGCCAACCTCGAGCACAAGGAAGCGCGCCTCAACCGCGAGATCCGCCGTGATCGCGCGAGAAACGGCGGCACGCTGACCTCCAAAGAGCGCCGCCGGATCAACCGCCAACAGAACCACCTCAGCCGCCAGATCTATCGCGACAAGCACAATGCGCGGAAGCAATAGAGCAGAGCGCTGGATGCAGCGTATTCCGCAGGCGGCGCGTCGGCCACGGGCAGTCATATAATGTGGCTGTCCAGCCAGACGTTTTTGCAGACGTCCCCTCAACGGAACGCGCGGGGCCATGTCCGATTCAAATACAATTCGTCCTTCTTGATGCAGCAATTCCTGGTTCCGCTGGGAAGCCTGATCGTTGGCGGTGGGCTCTTGGTTTGGATAGGGGATCTATTTCAGGCAAGCCCAGCGGGCGTGCCGGAATTCGGAGGGTGGCTCGGCCTGATTACAGCCTTTTCGGCGGCGTTTGCGGCGGGGTACAGCATACACCAGATCTGGCCCTGGACCTATAGCGGCGGGCGGATCGTGTGGATTTTGCCGGTGTTCTTCTTCTTGTTGATTCTAGTCATCGACGTGATCCAGGGACATTCAGTATCGAACCTGGTTGCGAGCTACTTCTACCCCCGGCCTGGCGAGGAGGATCTAGGTGTCATATTCTTCACTTGGCCGACCATATCTTGTTGCCTGTACTCCATCGGCATGATTGTGGCGCGCAGACGCTCCACGAGTCGGTCGCTGGATTCTCCACCGTTATAATGCCACTGAGGTCCTAACGGCGCCAGCGGCCGCGATCTTCGTGTTCGCGCCACTCATGGCGTCGATATCCCCGATAATCGCGGTATCCATAGCGGCCGCGCCAGTAAAAGCCGTAGCGTGGGTAAACGTAGACAGGAGCCGGGGCCACATACGGGTACACAGGATAGACCGGATAAGGGTTGTAGTAAATTTGGGGCGGCGGAGGAGGCGGTGGATAAGCGGGGTAAGCGTAAACCGGGCCGCCAATGAACACGCCGAATCGTACACCGGCGTTCGCTCGCGATGGCGCGACCAGTAGCGCCACGGCACACAGCGCGAGCGCGGGGATTCCAATTTTCTTTAGCATTATTCCGCCCTCCACATTGTTGGACGATATTCGTTGCCCCTCAGTTCCGGCGGAAACATTAATGCGTTTTCACGAAAGCAAGGAGGCGGGCCCCAGAGTTGAGGCTGCGCTGTGGCGGCCATATGTTACCGGCATCACAAAACTATATCAGCGCGCTCAGCAACTTGCCCTCAGTGCCATGCTTTGGAAAGCGGCTGCAGGCTAGTGACTAGCTGGATGCCGAATACGTTGTCGCGGGTTCCGGAAACGTCCGCGGTTCTGAGCCACTCGTAGCCTGCTTTGATCAGCTGCCAGCGATTGGGGCGGAAGCCGGCGGCGAATTCGTAGGACTGGCGGTTAGGCGCGAAAGTTTCCTCCGTGCGCTCAACCAGATCCGTGAGGTGATTGTTGCGCTGCCAGCCGGCGCGCACGGCAAGATAAGTGCGGGGGTTCAGAACCGCCTTTACCTCCGCGTAGGCGAACGATGGGGTGGGTGAACTGCGGAAGCCGGGATAGTTGTAGTGGAACCACTGCCATTCACCACTGGTCGACCAGCGGCCGCGCGCCCATTGCGCATCGAGGCCCGCGCCGGTAGCGGGAAAGTCGCGCACATTGTGCCCGGCCGGCAGAAGCGGAGCGACATCGCGATTCAGAAACGGCCCGCGAAACGTGGAAAACCCGACGCGGAAGCCCTGGGCAACCGTGTATCCGGCGCCGGCTGTCCACTGCGCGTGCTGGCTTCCGGACAGCAGGTTTTGCGGATTGGCCGGCGAACTGTTGGTCACCTGAAATCGCGCATCGAACTTGCGCATGGAAAGGTCGAGCTCGATTCCCGGCAGCCCATACAGGGTCACGGGCGTGAGGCCATCCCGGGCGGCGCTTGACCCGCCACAGTGGTACGTGACCGCGGTGGCATATTGAGATCCGTAGATGATGTCATCGGCGTTGCACGGGAGCTGATCTGGGCGAAGGTTCAGATACGTGACATAACTGAACGGCTGATCGAGGAGAGCGTTATCGGCGTCGTCATAGTGCAGCGGAAAGGAGCCGAAGGCCGACGTCAATTGTCCCGCCTTGACCAGTACGGTAGCTTTCTTGACGGCGCGTGTATATCCGAGGAATGCCTGCACCACCTGAGTCTTCAGCTCGTGCTCCGATTCGTAGGCGTCGTAATAGGAGAACGGCGTGGAACGCACATGGATGGAGGAATAGACAAACCAGTGCGGACCGAGCTTCACGCTGGGATAAAGTACCGCATGAAACGCTGCGGCGATGGGGCTCGCGGCGGGATCCGAGGTCTGCAGGCGATGCGTATAGAGCGCGCCGGCGGTGAGGGTGACCGGCATCGAGAAACCGGCGCCGGCTTCCTGCGCGCATACCGGCAACCGTAGCGCTACCAGCAGAAGCAATGTAAGCCGATTACGCGCTGACATAATTTTCCTTGGGGGCGGGCGGAGAACTTGCCGGGACCGGCAATCGGAGGGTAAACCAGAACGTTGAACCCTCTCCGAGCCTGCTCTTCACTCCAATTCCGCCACCCATGCGCTCGACCAGTTCCTTCGAAATCGCGAGCCCGAGGCCGGTGCCACCGTAGCGGCGGGTGAAAGAACTATCAGCCTGGACAAACTTTTCAAAAATCAGCGCGAGTTTATCCTCCGGGACGCCGATCCCCGTGTCTTCAACGGCGATACGGAGCGAGGCCTCGTTGCCATTTCCTGTCTCGCAATCCACGCTCACTGTCACATGTCCCCTGTGCGTAAACTTCAGCGCATTCGACAGCAAGTTAGTGACTACCTGACCGATGCGGCTCCCGTCGCCGATAAGGTGCAGCGGAATGTCGGGCGCATACCGCGCATTCAGCGCGACACCCTTCTCCTTGGCCCTTGGGGCGAAAAGGCTCACAACGTGTTCAATTTTCCGGTGCAGATCGAATGGTTCTTGCTGAACGGTCAGCATGCCGGCCTCGATCTTGGAGAAATCCAGAACATCGGCAAGGATGGCCATCAGGGACTGTGAGCATTCCTGGACGGCTTCGGCGCAATCGCGTTGTTCGGCGGTGAGTTCGGAATCGAGCAGCAGCGCGTTCATCCCAATGACGCCGTTCATGGGAGTGCGAATTTCATGGCTCATGTTGGCCAGAAATTCGCTCTTGGCATGGTTGGCGGCTTCGGCCGCGACCTTCGCGCGCTGCAGTTCTTCCGACGCCCGCCGCACGGAGTCGGCGGCGTGATTCAGGGCCTCGGCCAGCAGGTTGATCTCGCGCGTGGAGGAATTGACTGGAAGGTCAACGGGCAATTGGCCGGTTTGTTCGCTCTGCCGGAGCCGTGTCACGAAATCCTGAATCGGCTTGATGACGGCGCGGGACGCCAAGAGCGCGAGAAAACACGCCAGTACGGCGCCGGCGGTTCCTACGACGGCGAACGGACGAGCAAAACCGGCAATCACCTGATGGATGGACTGATCCAAGGAGTAAAGCATGAGCAGCTTATACCCGGCGCCCAAGGCGGCATGCTGCAACGGCAGTGCCATGTAAGTCTCGCCGTTGAGCTTCAGCTCGC